>NZ_JAGLEJ010000004.1 GCF_023145115.1 Algiphilus sp. | reverse complement strand
AGGGGTCACTAGTTCGATCCTAGTACCGCCCACCATATCGATGGTCGGAAAGCCCCCGGCGCCCGAGGCGCCGGGGGCTTTCTCGTTCGATGACCGGGCGCGCGCATTCCATTTGCAGCGCATCGATCCGTCCCGTGTCCGGGGGATGACCGCAATATCGATTCCAGACAATCGGTCGGCCAGCCCGGCGCCGCGCCAATCTCCGCCGGCTGGCGCTCGACCACGACAGTGGAAGGGGCGGTGGTCGGGCACGGTGTGGTCGTCGCTAGCGCATCAACATGACCGTCAGGGGCTGAGCCAGAATCCAGAGGCCGGCGACGGTGAAGCCGATCATCAGGATCAGCATCGGCAACTGGCTCGCCGTTGCGGAGCCGCGCGACGGGAGGATGCGCAGTGCCACCAGGTGCGCGATCCAGACGCTGACGATGTGCCCGAACAGGATCAGCCCCACTTGCGAATGCCATACCACGCCCATGTCCGGGAGGATGGGGGCCCGGAACTTCAGCGCGGTGCCGAACAGGTCCCATTTCCACCCGAACGGATCGGACGCCAGGCTGATGATCTTGAGGCCGTGGGTGAGGATCAGCGTGGCGTAGTGCGTGACGTTGTACACGACGGCGATCGGCAGCAGGGCAAAGGCGAAATCGAGGGCGAGTTCGCGCGTCGGGCGCGCGCAGCGCGTGACCCACCTGGCCAGCCAGACCGCACTGAGGTACGCGCCCAGATAGAGAAAGGGGGCCGCGAACAGCCAGAACGATTCCCAGGCGATGAACCACGGCCTGAGTACGCCGATCGCGTTCATCGGCCGCACGCCGACCCACTCGGTCAGCATGCCGGTCGGATCCCCCCAGAACAGACTGACCCACCATTGCGTTGCCTTGAGGCCGTCGAACGCCGTGGTCGCGAGCATTGCCAGCACGAAGGCGACGGTGCTGAGGTGTTCGGGGCGCTCGGACAACAGCCCTGCGAAAGGCCAGCGCAGGCGAACACGGCTTCCGCGGTCGGATGCATCGCGTCGGTAGTCCAGAGGCGCCAGCAGGGCGACGAGGCGCAGGAATACCGAGAAGAACTCGCAGTGGCGGAACCAGGCGTGCGTGCCCACCAGCCACACGCCGAACACGTTCAGCAGGGTGTAGCCGGTCAGGAATATCGCCAGCGGTTGCGGCCGGCCGGTTCCGAAGAGCTCGAACCAGATGAAGCCCATGTAGAGAACCAGGGCGGGCCAGTCGCCGAGCCACTTCGGGTAGCGGAAGCGGCCTTCCCCGTATCCGCGCCGTGCGCGCGCGATTCCGTCGGTGATCGTCCGCCACGGGTTGAGGGCGGCGTAGACGTTCCCGATCAGCGCCGTCAGATACGTGAGCAGCAGCAGGAAGATGATCCAGAAGAAGGTCAGGCTGAAGTTGCGGACCGGATCCCGGTTGCCGAAGTAGCCCGTGACGATGCAGAGCAGCAGCAGGAATACCGCGAACAGCCGCAGCGCCGGCACGAGCCGCCCGAGCGCCCGTAGCCAGAGAGCGTCACCGATGTCACGCGTGGTCGGGTTGCCGGATGGTCCCGGTCGGGACAGCAGCATGCCCGCAATCAGGAAGGAAACGATCAGCGTCGCCGAAGCGCTCCAGCCGTACAGCCAGAAGGGCACCGGGAGGTTGTACAGCGCGCCGAAGCCGTGCGCGCAGGCGACACCCGGCCACGCCAGGAGCGATACCGATGCGAGGCACGCGCCGTGGATCCGATTCATGAAGGAGCAGCTGTTCGGGGGGGGGGGGGCACCGGCCGATGCGGTGATGATGCCGGCCGGTGCCCGGGAGGTTATCGGGGGACTTCGTCCGGCGTCGGCCTGGTCCGCGCGTCCTCGGCGGCCTGCAGCGTCTGCTCCCACAGGCGCAGATAGGTCTCGGCCGAGTTGTAGAGGGCATCCAGCGCCGTCTGTCCCCCTTCGAGGCGGATCTCCTCCACGATGTCGGTGATCATGCCGTAGTGGTACATGCCCGCTTCGTTCACGTCCCACATCTTGCCCTCGGGACCGGGCACCGCCAGCATCTCGACCGTGATGGGGGCGATCGCGTCGAACTGGGGTCCCCAGCCTTCCCCCTGGAACATCTGGAACGGGTACGCGACCGGGCCGGTTTCCGTGATGCGCCCCATGCCGCGCGGTCCGGGGAGGTTGCGCAGGCCGTTGGCGTCGGCGCCGTAGCCGGCGGACAGGACGCGGTCCGTTCCCGACAGGTCCCACTGCTCCCGGAGCTTGTCCAGGAACGCGATGTGTCCCTCGCCGTTCTGGTTGATCGGATAGATCACGCCGCCCTGGGCAAGAAGCTGTTGCGCCTGGGCATTGCTCAGGCCGCCCTGGCCGCTGTGGCCCGAAACCAGCGGATAGTCCGGTGCCGTGATCGCGGTGTAGTCCAGCATGATCTGCTTGCTGCGAATTTCCGCGTGGTCGATGTCGATGATGAAGCCCTTCTTCATCATCTTGTCGATGGCATAGATCCCGAGGTCGGTGACGTTGCGCTTGTTACAGCGGCGGCCGGTCTTCAAGGTCGGCAGAAGTCCCTGCGTGAGCTCCAGAAGGGCATCGGTAAACGGGTCGCCGCCGAGGGGAAGCGGGGATGTCAGGGCCGTCATGCCGGCGTTGTAGAAGTAGGTGTCGCCTTCGCCACCATCCTCGCAGGGATAGGTCTCCCAGAACCGCCCGGTGCCGACGAAGTTGATGATCTCGAGGAAGTTCTGGAACAGGCCGGCGCCACCGAGCGCGCTGTCGACATCGTGGTAGGGAAACACCTGCCGCACGCCGAGGTCCCAGGCGCGGTCGATCTCGGCGTCGATCTGTTCGCGCGTGCATCCGCTGATCTCGTTGCCGAGCGGGCCGAACCGGACATTGCAGCCGAAGATGTTGGAGAACTCGAGGCCCGGAATGACCGCCAGCTTGCCCTGCGCGATGACCTGCCTCGCCTCGCCCGGGCTGCCCACGATGCGGAAGAAGCCCTTGCCCGGACCACCGAACTGGGCGTCGATGTAGTCCTGAATGTCGGTCAGGTACTCGACCTGGAGGACGCCCACCTCCATGTCGCGACAGGTTGCGTCGCCCAGTTGCAGGTCGCGGTCGCCGCCCACCAGCTGGGCAACCTGGCACAGCGCCTCGATGTTGGTGCCGTGGATGGTCATCAATCGCAGTCCCGCCATCCAGGCGCGTTCCAGCCAGCGCCAGTACATCTGCTGGTGCAACTGGGAATCGTGGAATGGCCAGTCCACGAACGTGGGCCAGCCCTGCGTGTCGTGCGTGGCCCCCGGCGTGAGATCGAGAATGAGGGCTTCCGGATCGAGAATCCCGTTGGGCCCGTGATGGCGCCGGCAATTCTCCAGCGCGTGCGTCACGCCGAAGCGGTGGACCGCCTGGCCGTACATGACGCCACCGGCCGAGGGGCCGACATCCCTGCTGCCGTCCGACATCTCGCTGCCCATGGCCATGTGGGTATGGACATCCGCGAATCCGATGACCGGTTCGTCGATATTGCCGGTGTAGGTCGTGCCGATCACCCCGAGCGGCATTTCCGGATAGACCGCACAGCCCTGGGCCCGCTCGAAGGTCAGTGCTGCGGGCATGTCACCCAGCACCAGCTGGCCGTCACCGCCGACCGCCAGGGACCCGTTCAGTGTCGATGCGCTCAGCGCCTCGCCGGTCTCCGCGAAGGTCCAATCCGAACCATCCGTCGGTCGCGATTGCGGGACGGCGCCGATGGAGCGGGTCTCGTTCAGGGCGTTCCGGGCAGTCATGAGCTGCTCGTCCGTCGTGTAGAAGAGATAGCGCCCCAGGTTGGCGGCCCGCATGTAGAACTTCTCGGCTTCGTCGACGCCGGAGCCGCTCGCAAAGAAGCGGTCACCATCGCGCGTCACGTAGGCGCCGTCGGCCTTCATGACCCAGCACTGGTTGTACAGGTCGAAGCGGGTGAGCACCTGATCGGAAGGGTCATTGCCGCCCCCGCCAGGACCCGGGTCGGTCGGCCCGTCGACCGGGTCGGATCCACCGCAGGCGACCAGCAACAGCGCCGCAAGAGCCGCACAAACCGGGCGGAAGCTTCCCCAACGCTGCGAAGCAGCGAAGGCATTGTTCGCGTATTGCACTCTCATCCTCTCTCTCCCTATCCCTATCCCTATCCCTGGGCCAGTCCCGCTCGGTACCGCGTTGCCACTACCGCCCGCAGCACTGCATGCCGTCACGCCAGGCGCCTTCGAAGGTGTCCGGATCGAAGCGGTGCCCACATCGCTTGCCCCGGCAGCTACCGGGGCTGAACCTCGATGATGCCGACCTGTACGTGCGGGTCGTGCAACTCCAGTTCGAAACGACCGGAGTGAGCCAGCGCGAGGTGCAATTCGGTCGTTGCACCGGGATGCAGGTCCAACACCCGGTCATAGCCGTGCAGGTGCAGCTTCTGCGCCCGGTCGCTCGCCACGCGAAGCGTGATCTGCTCGCCCTGCCGGCCCCTGATGATGCGCGGGCCTTCCACGCGCTGGCCCTCCGAGAACCGGAACGTGTACACGCTCGGGTCGCGTTCCTGATCGTCACCGCCGATGGTGGCCGGCGCCTGATCGCTGCCGGCGGGAGCCTGTGCGGTCTCCGGCGCCGCGCGTGCAGCCGACTCCTCCGGACGAAGCCGGTCGAAGAGCGCGATCAGCGCAACGCTGGCAACGACAACGAAGAAAATGACTCGAAAGTTCAAGAACCTCTCCGCCACGGTCAGGGCACAACGTGCCGAAGAACGGCTCACGGTAGCTAGTCGGGAAGCATAGCAACTCACGTGCCAGCGCTTTCGGAGCAGGGCCTGATCCTCGGGCCGGTCCCGGTGCTCCCATCGCATTCGTGCTCGGAAGCTCGCCGCGCGGTTGCCTTCAATGATCGGGCGGGCGTCTCGCGTCCGACCGCTTGACGGCCACTCCTGCTCGCGATCGGGTGTCGAAGGACGGTCGGCGAGGGAGCCGGCGCACGGTCTACCGACCGTGCGCGATGCAACGCCGTCTTCCTCACCCGGTGTGCCATCCGCTCATGGGTCCGGAGCGGGGCGCGGCTGCGCGCGACGTGCGGGAGCCGAGCGGCGGCTTCCCCCGAAGAATCGGCCGGGATCCCAGCGCTATCGCGAGAACTGCTGCAGCGTCCCCAGATAGGCATCGCCGTGCTCGCGCGCGGCGTCGGCGTCGGCGCGCTCGGAGGCCAGGTGCAGTTCCTCCAGCGAGGCGGCCGCCCCCTCGAGCTCGTCGCGCAGTCGGGCGACGGCGTTCTCCATGGTGTAGGTCATCTGATGGATGCGGTTGAGGTCGGAGGCGGTGAGCTCGTCCCTGGCCAGCAGCTCGGCGAGCCCCTCGTTGTAGACCTCGAGGTAGGAGAAGGCCTCGGCCAGCGTCGCGCTCTCGGCGCCCTGGTAGTGCTCGGGACGGTCCTCGGCGGCGTGGACGGCGGGAAGGCCGAGGCTCGCGACCAGAGCGAGCGCGGGAACGATGCGGGACATGCGGGACTCCTAGACGAAGCGGGTGGATGCGAGCCGACAAGCATAGCGTCGGTGCCGGTCGCGGGACGTGCGCTGAATGCCCCGAACCCGGCGCCTGTCGCGCCAGCCGCCTTCCCACAATGCGATTCGAACGGGAGGTTCGACATGGATCACATCACGGCCGGCGCGGCGCGCATTCCCGCGCTGGGGTTCGGCACTTTCGAGTTGACGCCGGAGGACGCCGGTCCGGCGGTCGAGGCGGCGCTCGCCGCCGGATACCGTCATATCGATACCGCCCAGGTGTACCGCAACGAGGCCGCGGTGGGCGAGGCGCTGGCAGCCAGCGATGTGCCGCGCGACGCGATCTTCCTGACCACCAAGGTCTGGACCGATCACTTCCGGGACTGCGATCTGCAGGCGTCGGTGGCGGAGAGCCTGCGGCGCCTGCGCGTGGAGCAGGTGGACCTGTTGCTGCTGCACTGGCCGAATCCGGACGTATCGCTTGCCGAGACGCTGGGCGCACTGGTGGACGTGCAGGAGCGCGGCATGACGAAGCACGTCGGCATCAGCAACTTTCCCTGCGCGCTGATGCGTGAAGCCGCCGGGATCGCACCCGGGCGCATCGTCACCAATCAGGTGGAGTTCCACCCGTACCTCGGGCAGCAGCGCGTGCTGGCGGCAGCGCGCGAGCTCGGCATGAGCGTCACCGCCTACAGTCCGCTGGCGCGCGGCCGGGTATTCGACGATCCCGTGCTGCAGCGCATCGCGGCCGCGCACGGCCGGGACCCCGGCCAGGTGGCGCTGCGGTGGCTGCTCGATCAGGGCGTGGTGGCGCTGCCGCGCAGCCGCACGCCGGACCACATCCGCGCCAACTTCGCGGTCGGCGACTTCGTCCTGGACGATGCCGAGCGCGCCGCCATCGACAACGAGCTGCCGAAGGACGTGCGGCTCATCGATCCGGGCTTTGCGCCCGAATGGGATGCGGCGTGACGCGCCCGGTCACGCGTCCGGCGTGACCGGCACCAGTCGCCGCCCGGCCGGCAGCAGCGGCAGGTACAGCGCCAGTCGCACGGGCCGGCCCTCGTCCGCGAACAGCGCGGCGTAGGCGGCGAGCTGGGGGCGGTAGCGCGCGATCTCGGCGGCGATGAAGCCGTCGAGGTCGCCGCCCTCGTGGTGGCCGGTCTTGTAGTCGACGATCCAGCGCGTGCCGTCCGCGTCGACGAAGGTGCGATCGATGCGCTGGCGCCGGAAGATGCCGTCGGCGATGGTGTCCATGGCCAGCTCGCAGTCGGCGCCGCCGGGATGCTCCTGCAGCAGCCAGCGGCCCTGCTCGTCGTTGAGCGTGTTGTCGGCGGCGCGCAGCACCTGCGCGACCACGTCGGTGGCCGTGCCGTCGTCCAAGCCCCAGGCGTGCGCCTGCGCGGACAGCCAGTCGCGGTGCGCTTCGAGCGGTGCGGCATCCCACGCCGGGAGTCCTTCGGTGGCGATGCGCTCGACCACGAGGTGGTAGAGCGTCCCGAGCACGCGGGCGCGCTCGCCGGCCCAGTCGAAGGGCGGCAGCGATTCCGGCGTGATGCGGGGCGCCGCCGCGGGCGGCAGGCCGCCGGTATCGGCCGGCGATGCCCAGTCGGCGGGCAGGCGGTACAGCGGTGGCTCGACGGTTTCGGCGGGTGCGGCCTCGGTGTCGGGCGCCTCTGCCGCCTCGGCCTCCCGGAGGTGCATCGCCACCTCGTCGGCCACGCCGGGCCACAGGCGCGACAGCAGGCCGTTGCCGGTCTTGATGTCGCCCCTGGCGTTGCGCTCGACGTGCGCGAACAAGTGCAGGTGACGGATGGCCCGGGTGGCGGCCACGTAGAGCAGGCGATCGGTCTCGGCGCGGTCGCGGGCCGCCTCGACGCCCTTGTGCAGCAGCGCGAACAGCGCGTCGCGGTCGGCGTCGCGTCGCGGCAGCGGCGCGAGCAGCGGCTGCTCGTGGTCGGCGGTCAGCACGCTGCTCTGCACCAGCGCCGGTCGCGCGCCGCTGTTCGGCGGGCGGTGCAGGCCGGGCAGCACGACGTGGTCGAACTGCAGACCCTTGGCCTTGTGCATGGTCATGATCTGCACGCGGCACTCGGCGCCGGGCGCGCCGGCCGCGTAGAGGCCGTCCAGCGCGTGGCGCAGTGTCTCGGGTGCGATGGCGGTGGCGCTGTCGCACGCAGCCGCCAGCGCCTCGAGCAGCGCCTCGGCGTGGTCGAGGTCGTCGGCTTCGAGCGCGCAGGCGGGGCCGCCCAGGTCGCGCCAGCAGCGTTCCACCAGCGCCGCCAGCGGTCGGCGTCCGCGCTGGCGCATGGCGGCGCGGAGGATCGGCCGGATGCGGCCGAGCCGGTGCCGGCTGTCGGCGTCCAGCATCACGCGGTCGGCATCGGCGCCATCGATCACCGGCCAGAGGGGATTGCCGGGCGTCGCCGCGTCGCACAGCGCCTGCAGCGCCGGTACCGGCAGGCCGCAGCACGGCCCGCGCAGCACCGCGAGCCAGGCGATGCGGTCCGCGGGATTGTTGAGCGCGCGGGTGATGGACAGCAGGTCCTCGACCACGGGGCGCTCGGCCAGCGGATCGATGTCGACCGCCTGGGCGGCCACGCCGGCGGCGGACAGCGCGGGCAGGATGTGCCGCAGGTGCCCGCGGCTGCGGACGAGGATGGCGAGGGTCTCGCCGGGCGGCACCGACCCGCACAGCGCGGCGATGCGCTGCGCCTCCGCCTGCGGATCGCACAGGTGCCACTGCACCGCCGCGCCGTCGTCCAGGGCCGGGCGCGTGGCCTCGGAAGCCTCGTAGGCCACCGCGCCGCGCTGGGCGTCCTCGCCGCCGAGCACGGCCGGGAAGCGCGTGTTCACCCAGTCGACGACACCCGCCTGCGAGCGGAAGTTGCGCGACAGCCTCAGCGCTTCCAGCGGCAGCGCTCCGACACCGTGGTCGCGCGCCTGCAGGAAGAGCCCGACGTTGGCGTTGCGGAAGCGGTAGATGCTCTGCATGGGGTCGCCCACCAGGAACAGGCTGCGCCCGTCGCCGGGCGCCCAGCCGGCGGTGAGCCGCTCCAGCAGGCGCATCTGCACGTCGGAGGTGTCCTGGAACTCGTCGACCAGCAGGTGCTGGATGCGCTGATCCATGCGCAGGAGGAGCGGGCTGGGCTGCTCCGGGTTGCCGAGGGCGTCGAGCGCGCGCAGCGTGATCTCGGTGTGATCGGCGGCGCCCTGCTCGCTGAAGCACAGTGACAGCTCGGCGAGGGCGTGCCGGAAGATGATCAGCAGCGCCTCCAGCACCTGCCACTGCGCGTCGTCGTAGCGCGGCGCCACCAGCGTCGCCAGCTCGGCGATGGCGGCCTCGGCGTCCGGCGTGGCGGCGAGGTCCTGCAGCAGGGCCGTGTGCACGGCCTTGGCCTCGCGCGCCTCGGGGGGGAAGCCGTCGTTCTTGTTGACGGTCAGACGGAGATTCCGTCCGTCCTGCTTCAGCAGCAGTGCGCACAGCCGCGGCCAGTGCCCGCATTCGGCGGGATCGGTCGGCAGATGGCCTATGGCCACTGCCGCGTGCAGCGCATCGTCGTCGGGCAGCGCCTCGGCGGCGCTGCACGCCGAGGCCCACCAGGCATCGCGCTGGTCGGCGCGCAGTGCGGCGGTGGCGCGGGCCATGGTGTCCGCGCACAGGGTGGCAAGCGCGTCCTCCAGTGCGCTGCGCATGGCGCCGGTGTCGGCGGACAGCAGTCCGCGCCAGGCGTCGCGGCGCCCGAGCAGCTGCGCCAGCATGTCCGCGAGCCGGCCGGCATCGCCGTCGACGTGATCGAGGGTGGCGCGCAGCGCGCGGCCCAGGGGGCCGCTCTCGTCGCGCTGCGCGACGACCCGGCGCGCGGCCTCGCGGTGGATCGGCCGGGCGTCGTCGAGCAGCTGGGGCATGCCCCCGGCGGCGGACAGCCAGGGCGCCTTGCGCACCAGCATCCCGCAGAAGCCGTCGATGGTGGTCACGCGCAGGCGATTGCCCGCCGTGGACGGCTCCCAGCCGCACGCGGCGGCGCGCGCGCGGGCCGCCATCGCCAGCGTGCGCGTGCGGCGTTCGTGGTCGGTGTCGCAGTTCCCGGGTGGCCGCTCGCTCTGCAGCTCGCCGAGGATGCGGCGGCGCATCTCGGCGGCGGCCTTGCGCGTGAAGGTCATCGCGACCACGTGCTCGGGGGCATCCACCTGCGCCAGCAGCGCCAGCACGCGCTGGGTCAGCAGCTCGGTCTTGCCGGAGCCGGCCGGTGCCTGGACGATGAAGCTGCGCGCGGTGTCGAGCGCGGCTTCGCGCGCCCGGGCGTCGGGGTGGGCGCTGTCGGTGGTCGCGTTCATGCCGCGTCCCCGTCGTCGGCGGTGGCCAGCCGGTCGCGGGCGTGGATCCGGCACAGCGGCTGCAGATCGCAGCGCCGGCAGACGCCGGCCAGCGGCGCCACGCGCGCATCGCCGGCGCGCAGGCCGGCGGCGGTGGCGGCGAGCTGGGCATCCCACAACCGGCGCACGGCCGGCCAGTCCTTGTCGTCGAGGACATCGGCGGCCGGCCGGCGCAGCTTCTCCACCGGCGTGAGCGCGGGCAGCGCGTCGACGCTGTCGTTGTCGATGAGGCCGGCATAGCCGGTATCGCCGGCACGGAGCACGGCGTAGGCGACGCCCACGCAGTCCGCGACCAGCTCGGCGTAGACCGCGAGCTGCGGAGAGGACAGCGTGTTGCCGACCGCGGACGCGGCGCGGCCGGTCTTGTAGTCGATGACGACGCGCCCGAACCCGGGCACGAGGTCGACGCGGTCCGGACGCACGCGCAGCGGCACGCCGTGCACGGTGAGCTCGTGGTCGCGCCGCCGGGCGTCGCTGTCGATGTCGGCGCCCTCCAGCCATTCGACATGGAAGGGCGCGCGCGCCCGGTCCGCGTCCAGCAGCGCATTGGCGTGGCGCTGCATGCGCACGGATTCGACCGCGACCACGCCGTCGCTGAAGCGGTGCGGTGCGCGCTGGCGTCGCTCGTCGAGGCAGGCATCGACGCATTCGCCCACCAGGTCGCGCTGGGCGGCGGCGTCGAGCCTGCCCAGGGCGGTGCTGTCGCCCAGTCGCCGCCAGATCGCGGCCATGATCTCGTGCGCCAGCACGCCGCGCTCACGGGCGTCCGGCGCCGGCTCGGGCTCGGCCGGCGCATCGGCGGCGAGCGCGTGATGCGCCAGCGCGCGGAACGGGCATTCGGCGTGCTCGCCGAGGCGGCGCTCGCCGCCGCGCAGCGCCGTGCCCGGTGGCGGCGGCTGCGCGCGCGCGTCCTGCCAGCCTTCGGTGGCCGGGCGCTGGGCCTGCCAGGCCGGCGGGTGCGCGGATGCGGCCGGCTCGGCGGGGGCACCCGGCGCGGGCAGCAGCGGCGACAGGCGCGCGGGCTGCTCGTCGATGGTGGTGGCCCAGCTCAGCACGATGTCGGGCGCGGACTGCAGCAGCTCGCCGGTGATGGCCCGGGCCCGGGCCAGCTGGCCGTCGGCGCTGGCCTGCGGCACGCCGGCGGCGCGCTGCACGGTTTCCGGGATGAGCGCGACCGGGCGCGCCCCGGGCGGCCAGGCGGTCTCGTCCATGCCCAGCACATGGAGGGTGTCGAAGTGCTGGCCGGCAGCTTCCAGCAGGCCCATCACCTGGATGCGGGTGTCGCCGCCCTGCGGCTGGAACGGCTGGTCGTTGAGCTGATCGCGCAGGCGGGACAGCGCCGCGCGCGCGCTGATGCGGCCGCTGACGGCATCGGTGCGGGCGAAGTCGCCGAGGGCCTCGTTCCAGGCACGTTGGGCCTGGAACTCGGCGCTGTCGAGGACGCCGGGCCAGTGCAGCGCATCGAGCAACGCCGCGAAGCGCTGCGACCAGACGGAAGGCGGGGCCTGCTCGCGGTCGGGCACGAGCCCCCGCAGCGGCGCGCTCAGCGCCACCGGCGCCTCGGCGTACTCCAGCGCGCGGGCGGCGGTGGCGGGTGTCACGCGTTCGAATCCGCGATCGCGCAGGGTGTGCTCGGCGCCTGCCAGCCAGGCGGGATGCTCGGCGCCGAGCCAGTACGGCGACCGCAGGCAGCGGCACGCATCCTCGATGGCGACACCGCCGGGCGAACAGGCCCAGTCCAGCCATGCCAGGGCGGTGGCCACCACCGGCTGCACGGCCAGCGCGTCTCCCTGACTGACGGCATAGGGGCGTCGCGCCGGGTCGTCCTCGGGGCGAAGCCACGGGCAGAGCACGGCGTCGAAGCGACGGCGCAGCGCATCCAGGCGGCCGCCCAGATCGGGCACCACCACGCCGATGCGTGCATCCGGTGCGCGCAGGGCGTGCTCGCGGATGGCGCGCGCGGTGACGTCGAGCTCGGCGCCCGGGTCGCGGCACGGTTGGTGGCTGATGGCGGGCGTGACCGGCTCGTCCGGCGTCAGGCGTTCCAGCCGGCTGCCGGCCTCGGCCAGCGTGTCGAGCAGGGCCTGCTGGGCCGGGGTGGTGCGGTCGAGCGCAGCGATCACCAGCCGTCCCGGAACCGCGAGCGTGCCGGCGCGCACGCTTTCGGCCAGCAGGGCGGGCAGCTCGGCGCCGGTGACGGCGCCCAGGGCGTGCAGGCGGTCGCGGAAGGTCCGGGTCCAGGCGTCGAAGGCGCTGGCATCCTCGTCGTCGGCAAGGCGCAGCGGCAGGGTGATGTCGTAGTCGTGGGCGCTCTGCCAGGCTTCCGCGGCGAGGCGGCTCATGCCGGGCGTCTGCAGCAGCGGGCGGTTGCGGGTGGCGTCCTCCACCACCGCGCGCCACAGCGTGCGCGCTTCGGCATCGCTCAGCAGGCGTGGCGCCGTGCGGCCGGCGCGCGCCTCGGCCAGGGCGTGCTCGGCGTAGCGGTCGGTCAGCCAGGCGCGCCAGTGGCGGCAGTCCGGCGCGCGCCATGCGGTGGCGCCCTCGCCATGCCGCTGGCGGGCGTAGTCGCGCACGAGGTCGTCCGCCAGCCGCCGCGTGGCGCACAGCACGGGCGCGTCGGCGGGGGCCGATTTCCAGGCGGTGAACAGCGCTTGGCGCGAGATGCCCTGCATGAGCCGAAGGGTAGGTCAAACCATGGGCCTCTGCGCCCGCCGCCGTATCATGCCGCCATGCACTATCGGCACGCCTATCACGCCGGAAACTTCGCCGACGTCTGGAAGCACTGCGTTCTGCACGCCACGCTGACGGCGATGAATCGGAAGGCCAGGCCCTGGTCCTACGTTGATACCCACGCCGGTGCCGGGCGCTACGCGCTGAACTCGGCGGCGGCGGACAGCACCGGCGAGTGGCGCGACGGCATCGGGCGCCTGCGCGCGGCCGCCGACCGTGCGCCCGAGGCCGTGCGTGCCTTCCTGCAGGTGGTGGACGCCGCCGGTGACGGCTGCTATCCCGGCTCTCCCTGGCTTGCGATGCAGATGGCGCGGCCCGACGATCAGCTGCTGCTGGTCGAGTCGCAGGCGCCCATCGCCGACGCACTGGCCGACTGCTGCGGCGCGCGCGCCACCGTGCAGCGCCGCGACGGCTATCGCGCCGATGCGCTGCTGCCTCCACGCCACGCGCGCGGCCTCGTTCTAGTCGACCCGCCCTTCGAGCGGCCCGACGAGTTCCGCGCCGTCGCCGATCTGCTGGGGCGCTGCGCCGATCGCTACAGGCATGCCGTGCACATGCTCTGGTACGCACGCAAGAACGCGGTCGAGGCCGACCGCATGCTGCGGCGCGTCGCGCGCGCCTTCGATCGGCCGCTGTGGCATGCCATGGTCGACCACGGGGCGGCCGGCGCCGGCCGCATGCACGCCTGCGGCGTTGCGCTGGTCAATCCGCCCTACGGGCTCGACACGCAGCTTGCCGAACCCCTGGCCTGGATGGCCGGGATCCTGGCGCGCGATCCGCGCGCCACCCACCGACTGGAATGGATGGAACCATGACGGAAAAGCCCGCCATCGAGAGCCTCGGCCGGGGCCGCTTTCTCGAGCTGCTGCGCGACGGGCGCTGGGAATACGCGAGCCGGACGGTCGGCAACGGCGGTGCCGCGGTGGTGGCCGTGACGCCGGCGCGCGAGATCGTGTTCGTGGAGCAGTTCCGGCATCCGGTGGGGGCTCGGGCCATCGAGCTGCCGGCCGGCATCGTCGCCGACGACGGTACCGGCGAAACCCCGGAGACCGCGGCGGCGCGCGAGCTCGAGGAGGAAACCGGCTTCCGGGCAGCGCGTATCGCGCTGCTCATGTCGGGGCCCACCGCGCCGGGGCTGACCTCCGAGCGCACGCACATGGTGCTGGCGACCGGGCTGGCGCGTGTCGGGGCTGGCGGCGGTGTCGCCGGCGAGGACATCGTCACGCACGTGGTGCCGCTCGACGATGCGCCCGCGTGGCTGTCGGATGCCGCTGCGAGAGGGCTTGCCGTCGAGCCCAAGGTCTACGCCGGCCTGTTCTTCGCGGGCCGCCTCGGCGACGCCGATATCGCGGCGGTGGATTGACGGCGGAGCAGGGGGCTGAACCAGCAGAAGGGACAGCAACCCCGGCTCCGGGACAACGTTGCGCTCGCGCCTCCTCACGCGGGAGGCGGAGCGGCATGGCAAGGGGACAGTATGCTCGTTGCGTCAATAGGGCGTCACGGATGAGCCGTTAGCGCCTGCAATAAGCACGCTGTCCCTCATGCCGCTCCCGGAGTGGCGCGTGGCCACCCCGGGGCATCGCTAGTTGCGCACGACCACCTGGTCGCCGTGCACGGTGACCTTCTGACCCGGGCTCAGGTGTGAAGCGTCCGACATCTCGAAGGTGCGCGTGCCGCCGTTGTCCATGCGCACCGTGACGCGATAGGCGGTCTGGGTGCGGATGCGTTCCTCGGCCTTGTGTCCGGCGTAGCCGCCTGCCAGCGCGCCGACCACGGTGGCGATCTTGTTGCCGCTGCCACTGCCGATCTGGTGGCCGAGCACGCCGCCCGCGACGGCGCCGCCGACCGCGCCGGCCCCCAAACCCTTGCCGCGAACCTCGAGCGGCTCTACGCCGGCGACCGTCCCGCAGGTATCACACACCGGTTCCGGAGCCGGACGCGCCGGCGCGGGTCGCGCGGCGGCGGGCTGGGCGCTGCTCGTCTGCGCGGGAGCCGGCCCGGTCGCCGCGCCGGCGTCCTCACCGGACGGCTTGCCGCTGTCGCCCGCGGCCTCCGCGGCCTGCTCCTCGGCCGAGACCGGATCCGATTCCAGGGCCTCGCCGGTGCAGGCCCCCAGCGCGAACAGGGAGGAAAGCAGGAGCGTGGGTACGATCAGACGGGGCATGGCGTGACTCCTCACACGAAGTTTTATGGCCGGTATCATGCAGGCGCGGGCTGAACGGGCGATGAGCCGCCGGACGGTCCCCCGCGCTTGCAAGTGCGGGGCTCAGCCTCTATCATCTCGCGCCTTTTCCGGGCTGGACAAGCCGCGTTTCGCGGCGGCTTTTTGACGGATATCCAAATGAGCACCTTCTTTGCCAATGCCCAGAACGCCAAGCGCGACTGGGTGATCATCGACGCCGAGGGCCAGACGCTTGGCCGCCTCGCCAGCGAGATTGCACGCCGGCTGCGCGGCAAGCACAAGCCCGAGTTCACGCCGCACGCCGATGTGGGCGACTACGTCGTGGTCGTCAACGCCGAGAAAGTGCGCGTGACCGGCAAGAAGATGAGCGACAAGATCTACTATCGCCACACCGGGTATCCGGGCGGCATCAAGTCGACGACGCTGAGCGATCAGCTCGCCGACCATCCCGAGCGCGTCATTCAGAAGGCGGTTCGCGGCATGCTGCCGCGCGGTCCGCTGGGTTACGCGCAGTTCGGCAAGCTCAAGGTCTACGCTGGCGCCGAGCATCCGCATACCGCGCAGCAGCCCGCTGCCGTCACTCTCTAAAGCGATCTTCCCGATATGAGCGCCACGCAGAACTACGGAACGGGCCGCCGCAAGACGGCCGCCGCACGCGTCTTCCTGAAGCCGGGCACCGGCAGCATCACGGTCAACGGCAAGTCGCTGGAGGACTACTTCGGCGGTCGCGAGACCTCGCGCATGATCGTGCGTCAGCCGCTCGAGACCGTGGAGTCGCTCGATCGCTTCGATTTCACCATCACGGTGTCCGGCGGTGGTCCCAGCGGCCAGGCCGGTGCCATCCGTCACGGCATTGCCCGTGCACTCGCCGACTATGATCCGGAGATGAAGTCGCCGCTGCGTGCCGCCGGCTACATCACGCGCGACCCCCGTGCGGTGGAGCGCAAGAAGGTCGGCAAGCACAAGGCGCGTCGCAGCATCCAGTTCAGCAAGCGCTGATGCCCCCGGAGTGCGGGGCCGGTCTTTGCATCGGCGTCGCGCTCTGGTAGGTTTTTGTGTCCTGCTGGGGGATCGTCTAACGGTAGGACAGCGGACTCTGACTCCGCCAGTCTAGGTTCGAATCCTAGTCCCCCAGCCATCTCCGGAGGCCCGCCGCGCGCGGGCCTCGTCATGTGCGCGGCATGCGGCCGCGTCCTCCGTCGGGACGGGCTTCCACGATGTGGTTCAAGAATCTCCAGCTCTTCGTCAGCGACAACCGCTGGACACTGAACGCGGCGGAATTCGAGGAGCGACTGCAGGCGAGCACGCTGCAGCCGGTATCCGGTCTGCAGTGGAGCTCCGAGGGCTGGCTGTCGCCGCGGGGCGACGCGCAGCTCGTCTTCGGCCAGGACCGCCAGCTCCTGTTCGCGTACGGCGAAGAGAAGAAGCTGCTGCCGGGGCCGGTGATCCGTGACCAGGTGGCGTCACGCGCGCAGACCTTCGAGCAGGTCAAGGGCTTCGCGCCGTCGCGCAAGCATCTGCGCGAGCTCAAGGAACAGGTGACCACCGAGCTGCTGCCGCGCGCCTTCGGGCAGCGCAAGGTGACACGGGCGTGGATCGATCCGGAACGCGGCCTGCTGGCGATCGATGCGGCGAGCGTCGGGACCGCCGAATCATTGCTGGCGCTGCTCGGCAGAACCGTCGAGGGCAACGGTTTCGCGCCGCTCGGCTGCGAGCCTTCCGTGGGCGCGCAGATGACGCAGTGGCTGGCTTCCGGCGAGGCCCCCGAGCCCTTCGCGCTGGACGACGAATGCGAGCTGGTGAGCCCGCAGGCGCAGCGACCGGCGGTGCGCTACGCCCGCCACAGCCTCGACCTGCCCGAGATCCGCACCCACCTGTCCGCCGGCAAGTTCGTGCAGCGCCTTCGCCTGTCCTGGCGCGACCAGCTACGCTTCACGCTCGACGATCAGATGCAGGTCAAGCGTGTCCAGGTCGAGGAGTCGGCGTCCGACAGTGAGGCCGATTCCGACCCGGACGCCGCGTTCGCGGCCGATTTCATGCTGATGTGCAGCACGCTCGGTCCGATGATCGATGATCTGCGACGGGTGCTGAACGCGGGCGCGGAGTGACGCCTCTGCGGGATGCGCGTACGGCACACGGACAAGGGAATCGGGGGCAGTAACCGGATTCCCGCGGGGGCGACCCGCTACCGACGCCGCGGGGACCACAGCACGGCCGAGAGACGGAAGGAGACAGACGGCAGGGGGACATGGCAGGGGACAGTATACTAATTCTCCCGAGAATTAGTATACTGTCCCCTTCTTTCTGCTTTCGGTCCCGGAGTGCGGGGCTCAGTCGTTGCGCTCGCGCCAGTCCGACGGCCGTTCGAAGATGCCGGCCCATAGACCGCGCCCGGCGAGCGCTGCTTCGCGTTCGATGTCGACATAAGGTGAGTCGACGTTGTTCGCTACGGCATAGCCCTGGCGGACCATCCACTCGTTGAGATTGGCGCCGTAGTGTCTGCAGACGCCGGTATAGACGCCCGATTCGAGCAGTGCCACCTCGCAGGTCACGCGGTCGCGTTGCAGGCGCTGCTCCAGCAGGGCGGTCATGTCCTCGCCGCAGCGGTAGGGCAGGCCCGACTCGCGCCGGCAGAGCTGCGCAGGCTCGGGTGCATCGATGCCGGAGAGGACGACGACCGCGTCGTCGACCTCGAGCGTGTCGCCGCTGAGGACTCCGGCGCGTCCGGCGATGGTCTCGGTGGGCTCGGGCGGCGACTGGTCGGCCGGCAGGAACCAGCTGGAGCGGTCGGGCGGGCCGGTGGTCTTGGCCGGTTTGGGGCGATCCTCGCCGAAGGTGGCGCAGCCGCTCGCGCCCAGCGCGATGACGGCCAGAGTGACGAGCCGGAGCTGGATGGGTCGGTATTTCACGCGCCGAATGATAGCCCGCATGTCGTGCTGCTGCCGCATGTCCGGCGCGCGGTACCGCGCATCCCGCCCATCCTCCAAGGTGAACCGCCTGTCGCCTTTGGTGCGCCAGTGCCGACGGCAGCGCGTAACGTACCCCTCGAAGTCTCCCTGTGGCCGGCTCCAGCGCGATCCCCCCGATCCAGCGCTCTCCCCCAACCCCGAGCCAAGCCGGCCAGCTGGCCCCGATCACCGATCGGGGCCTTTTTTGTGCGCCGGGGCCTTCTACAAGCGCTGGCACGAGTCGCCCGGTGCGATCGGGGCGCTATCCTGCCGGCATGCGCCTCATGTCATGCACGACGGGTACGGGCTTTCCATGAGCGGTCGTTCGCGACGACTGTTGTGGGCCGGTGCGCGCACGGTCGGGCGATCACTCGGCGCCAGCGTGCGCGCCTGGCGCGACCCGGAGGCGCGAAACCGGTTCTGGGCCGCCACCGGCGAGGACTGGTTCGCGATGCTGTCCGAGATGAAGGGCGCCGCCATGAAGCTCGGTCAGCTCGCCTCGCAGTACGACGACCTGCTGCCGCGCGAGCTGGCCGATGCCCTGCGCAGGCTCCAGCGGACGGCGCCGCCGCGACCGCTCGCCGACCTGGAAGCGGTGATGGCGGAGGCATGGACGCCGGCGCAGCGTGCCCGCCTGGTGGCGATCGAGGAGCCGGCCGCGGCGGCGGCGTCGATCGGGCAGGTGCATCGCGCGCGCCTGGACGACGGCCGGCTGGTCGCGCTCAAGCTGCGCTATCCGGAAGTCCGCACCGCCATCGACGAGGATGTCGCCGCTCTCGGTCGCCTGTTCCGCATGGCGCGCATCGCGCCGGTCGACGGCCGGGCCCTGGATGCCGTGCTCGCCGAGATCCGGACGCGCTTCGTCGAGGAGACCGACTACCGCCACGAGCGCGCGAGCCTGGAACGACTGCGCGTGGGCTGCCGGTACCCGTTCATCCGCATGCCGGAGTCGATACCGGATCTGTGCACCGAGTCGACGCTGGTCACCACCTGGGAGGCCGCCGACGATCTCGAGACGGCGCGCGGGTGGTCGCAGGCCGAGCGCGACCGCCTGGGTGATCATCTGGCGCGCTGGGTGGTGGCGCAGGTCTTCGATATCGGCTTCGTGCACGCCGATCCGCATCCCGGCAACTTCGGATTCCACCGCGACGGCACCATCACGGTCTACGACTTCGGTTGTGCGGTTGCCGTGCGCGCGGAGGCGCGCCGCCACATGGCGGCCGGTCTGGCGGCAGGTCTCGATGGCGACTGGGCCGGCGTTCATCATGTGCTGCAGGCGGTCGGGGCGGTCCCCGCCGGGCGGGCGCTCGCCGCGGCCGACGAGGCGCTGTTCCGCGATGTGCACGCCGCCGTGACCGCGCCGCTGCTCGCCGGACCGACCTTCGACTTCGGCGACGGCGCCATCATCGATGCGGCCCGTGCGGTGGGCCGCCGTCACTTCCGCTCGGCGTTCTCCTACCGGCCCGTTCCGGAGCTGGTCTTCGTGTCGCGCACGCTGTCCGGGATGTACTGGCTGGAGCGCAGCCTGGGCGCGCGCGTGCGCATGCGCGCACTGCTGCACGCGGTAGCGCGCAAGGGCGCCTGCTAGCTGTGTAACCCCGGCAGGTTGTTCATGGGCAGGCAGAGCCGGCTGACGGGTGGTTGATGGTTCAAGCTGGCATGAGGGCGGTGCCAGTTGTAGTGATGTAGCCAGTACGGCAGATGCGTTGCGCGTCGGTCGTAGTGTGTGTGGCGCGGGCATAGGCCCGCTCGCGTAACGCAGTCTGGATCAGCCGCTCGGCTCGGCCGTTGGCGCGCGGTCGACAGGCTTTCGTGCGTGTCGGATGCCCAGGCGGCGGTAGTAGCGCACGGCTGCAATCAGGGCGCGCCAGGTGCTGGCGCCGGTTTCGTCCGGTTTGATCGTCGCCCAGCTCGCACGGCTGTGATCGTCGATGGCGATATGCACATAGTCCCAGCCCGCCCGATACGAGTGTCCTGCCTGGCGATCGCTGGTCACGCGATGCCCCGGGCCCCGGAACCGGCCGAGCTTCTTGATATCGATATGCAGCAGGTCGCCGGGCGCATCGTGCTCGTAGCGCGTGACCGGCGGCGCGGGATCAAGTGCCGACAGCCGGTTCAGTCCAGCGCGCCGGAGGACGCGGGCCAGCGTGCCAACCGGCACCCCGACCGCCATGCTGATCGCCCGATAGATGCGGCGCTCGCGCCGCATGGCCTCGATTCGCGTCGGGTGGCCTCGGGCAGGCGACGCGGGCAATGCCGCTGCCGTGAGCTGCGTTCCAGCAGCCCGGACCACCCGTCCTCCCGATCCCGACGCAGCCACTTGTACGCGGTACGGGGGCTCACGCCTGCCGCCCGGGCGGCTTCGACCGGTCGAAGGCCGTACTCGAGGATGCGACGTGCCAACAGGGCTCGACCGCGAACGGTCAGACGCGCATTCTTGTGCGTGTTCATCCGGGTTGTTCCTGACGCTGACGGACATTGACCCCCATCAGCGTCGGGCCAGTGGCCCGGATGAACAACCTGTTGAGAGATCACAACTAGAGCGGTTCAGGGGAGGGGAGGATATGAAAGCACGCTTGCTGGCGGCGATGGGGGCGGCGCTCGTGCTGGGCGCATGCGGCGACGACGCGACACCGCGCTTCGAGCGGATCACCACGCCGGAGGCGCTGTCTGCGCACAGCGCCGAGTTCGAACGCGGCATCGAACAGATCACCGACGGCGTCTGGATCGCCATCGGGTACGGCCTGGCCAACTCGGTGCTGATCGAGGGAGACGACGGTGTCATCGTCATCGACACCATGGAGACGATGGAGGAGGGGCGCGAGGTGGCGCGCGCCTTTGCCGAGCGCACCGACAAGCCGCTGCGCGCCATCGTCTATACGCACAACCACACCGATCACGTCTTCGGTGCCCAGGCCTTCGTGGACGTGCTCGGCGTGCAGGGTGTGCCCGTAGAGATCATCGGCCACGCCGACACCGAGAAGCTGGTCAACCGCATCGTGTCGGAGTACCGGCCCATCATCACGGCGCGTTCCTTCCGCATGTTCGGCACCGCGCTCGACGACGCCGCCTTCGTCAACAACGGCATCGGCCCGCGGCTCGGCATCGATGCGGAGTCGCGCTTCGGGTTCGTGGCGCCCACCCGTACCGTGGCCGAGCGCACCACGCTCGAGATCGCCGGCGTGCGCATGGAGATCGCCCATGCGCCCGGCGAGACCGACGACCAGCTCTACGTCTGGCTGCCCGATCGCAGGGTGCTGGCACCCGGCGACAATCTGTACAAGACCTTCCCGAATCTCTACACCATCCGCGGCACGCCCTACCGTTCACTCAAGGACTGGGCGGCGAGCCTCGACGCCATGCGCGCGCTCGGCGCCGAGCACGTTGCGCCCAGTCACACCCGGCCGCTGCACGGCGCCGACGAGATCGCGCGCGTGCTGACCGCCTACCGCGACGCCATCCGCTACGTCTACGACCAGACCGTGCGCTGGATGAACGCCGGGCTGACACCCGACGAGATCGTCGAGCGCGTGCAGTTGCCGCCGCATCTGGCATCGGAGCCTTATCTTCAACCGTTCTACGGCACCGTCGAGTGGTCGGTGCGCGCCGTGTTCGCGGGCAATCTTGGCTGGTTCGACCGCAATCCGAGCCGGTTGCGGCCGCTGGCGCCACGCGCAGAGGCCGAGCGCATGGCGCGGCTGGCGGGCGGCCGCGACGCGCTGAAGGGCGCGCTGGACACGGCCGCTGCAGACGGCGATCACCAGTGGGTGCTGGAGCTTTCCGACCATGTGCTGCGCCTGGATCCGGACGATGCGGCCGCACGCGCGGCACGGGTGGCCGCGCTGACCGCATTGGGCGAGGCGGCGGCCAATCCCAACGCCCGGCACTACTACCTGATGTCGGCCGCCGAGCTGCGCGACGGGCTGCGACTGGCTCCGATCAACAGCGGATCCGACGCCATGATCGCGCAGCTCCCCATGGCGGTGGTCATGGACGCGCTCGCCACCAATCTGCGCGCCGAGGACGTGCTCGACGTCGAGCAGCGCGTGGCACTGCGTTTTCCCGATACCGGCGATGCGTGGACCCTGTGGCTGCGCCGCGGCGTCCTGGAGCCGGTTCCGGCGCTGCTCGACGAACGCGACCTGCTGGTCGAGGTGGATTCGCTGGCGTGGAAGAAGATGCTGGGCGGACAGGTCAACCCGGCGCTGGCCATCGCAAAGGACATGACCTTCGTCGAGGGCGGGCGCGTCGCCTTCGCGCGTTTCCTCAAGCACTTCGAACCGGTGCGCGCGGCGCCGGAGCCCGCGCCGCTGGCCGCGGTCGACTAGACGTCGTCGCGATCCAGGCGGTGCTGATCGAGGTGTTTCGCCCCGGCCTCGCGCTCGTCCGCGGCGCGTTGCTTCTCGGCCTTGGTGCGGCCGCTGCGCAGGCGGTTGTGCTCGGCCTGCTCGCGCTTGTCGTCGCGTGCGCGGCGCTTGCGATGCTGACGGAGGTTGACGATCCTGCTCACGGGTTGATCGGACGATGATGCGGCACGATGCCGCCTACACTATGCCGGAACGGGTTCGCGGAGAAGCGGAGAGCATGCGATTCATTCTGGCGATGCTGCTGGCCTGGGCCATGGCCGGCGGCGCCTCGGCGCAGAGCGTACGCATCGACAAGCGCATCATCCAGGTGGGCGACAGCGAGGCGCATGTCGTGCGGGTCGCCGGTCCGCCGGATCGCATCGTCACGCTGGAGGCGCGCGCGGGCGGGGCGGTCGGCGAGCGCTGGACCTGGTACCACGTCGACGATCCGCACAACGACCGCTCGCTGGTCATCCGCATGCGCGACGGGCGGGTGGTGGATCTCGAATCTGAAGTGCACAGATGAAGAGTGCCCGGTGACCATCTTCGAACACATCATTGCCGGCGACCTGCCGGCCAGCTTCGTCCATCGCGATGCCGACTGCGTCGCCTTCATGGACATCCATCCGATCACGCGCGGGCACGTGCTGGTGGTGCCGCGGCAGCCGGCCGAGACCATCGGCGAACTGGGCCCGGAACTGCGCGCGCATCTCTGGGAGACCGCGCACCGCGTCGGTCAGGCGCAGCAGCGCGCGCTGGGCAGCCGCGCGCAGCACATGCTGCTCAACGACGGCCGTGCCGCCAGCCAGACCGTGCCGCATGTCCACGTGCACGTCATCCCGCGCTACGGTCGGGACCACGCGCGCGCACTGGTGCGCATCGCCTGGCACATCACGACGCTGGCGCTGCCCACCCGCGAGTCGCCCGCGCGTCGCCGGCGGCTCGACGCCGATGCCGCGGCGATCGCGGCGGCGCTGGCGGCGCCCCGGCCGGGCTGACGGTCAGGCGTCGGGCAGCGTGATGCGCCCGTCGAGAAAGGTCACCGCCCGGCCGCCGATGCGGACGCGTCCGTCGGCGACCCGGCACGCGACCTCGCCGCCGCGCGCCGATATCTGGCGTGCGCGCAGCGTGTCCCGGCCGAGGCGCTCCGCCCAGTAGGGCGCGAGCGTGCAGTGCGCCGAGCCGGTGACGGGATCCTCGGGAATGCCGTAGCGCGGTGCGAAGAAGCGGCTGACGAAATCGCTGTCGCCATCGCCGGGTGCGGTGACGATGACGCCGCGTCGATCCAGCGTCGCCAGCTGCGCCATGTCCGGCGCCAGTGCGCGCACGCCGTCGGCGTCCTCGAAGACAGCCAGCCAGTCGTCCGCGGCCAGTACCGCGCTCGGTGCGCTGCCCAGCCCCGATACCAGCGCGGGCGGCGCGGTGGCGGTTTCGGCGGGGGCGGCCGGGAAGTCCATCCAGAGCTCGCGGCCGTCCGGACGCACGGTCAGGACCCCGCTCCGGGTGTGGAAGCGCACTTCCGGGTCATCGCGATCGAGATGCGCATAGAGCACGTGCGCCGATGCCAGCGTGGCGTGGCCGCACAGATCGACTTCGCGGGTGGGCGTGAACCAGCGCAGCCGGTAGCCGTCGCCCTCCGCCACGAAGAAGGCGGTTTCGGAAAGCTGGTTCTCCATCGCCACGGCCTGCAGCGTGGCGTCGTCGAGCCATTCCGTCAGCGGCACGACCGCCGCCGGGTTGCCGCCGAACAGGCGGTTGGTGAAGGCGTCGACCTGGAACTGTCTGAGCTGCATGCGATGCTCCCGCCGGATCGGCGCCGATTATGCGCCCGTCGGCTGCCGGGTTGAATCGCTCGTGCGGGGCGCGCACGCTCGCGCAAGGATCCGACGCGGACATGTGCGATGCATTCGAGCGGGGCATCGTTGATCACGGGGCTTGCATCGGGTCGACGATCCGCCGCGCGCCGGCGGGTTGCGAGCCGGCTCCGGTCCGACTGCCGGAGGAGGGCCCCGGATGCCCAAGGCCGGGGCTGAGCTGCCCGAACCGAAGCCCGGTGATAGCCGGCTGGGGGTCGCGCTCGTGCTCGTCCTGCTGGCCCCGGCGTCGCTGTTCACCGACGCGCTCCCGGATACCGGGGTCATGCTCGGCATGGCCGCGATGCTCGCGGTCTGGGGCGGCATTGCGCGGATTCGCCATTTTGCGCGCCATGGTTGAGGCGGGCGGGAGCGCTCGCGGAGCGACCGTGCATGAGTGATCGCATGTCGTGGTGTCCATGGCCCCCGGCGTGGCCGTTGTGGCTATTGCTGCCGGCGCTGGCCGCCTGCGGCGAGCCCGACTGGCGCGAGATGACGGTGACCGCCAGCGCCTACAACGCGGTACCGGGGCAGACCACGGCCGTCGACCCGGATCTGGCCGCCTGGGGCGACCGCCTTGAGCCCGGGATGCAGGTCATCGCGGTGTCGCGCGATCTGCTGCGCGAAGGCCTCGTCCGCGGCTCGCAGGTGCGCATCGAGGGGCTGCCCGGCACCTGGGTGGTCATGGACAAGATGCATGCCCGCTGGCGCCGCAAGATCGATCTCTTCATGGGCGACGACCGGCGCGCCGTGCGCGAGTGGGGCATCCGCGAGGTCGCCATCCGCTGGCGGCCACCGCCTGAGTCCTGACGGCGGCTGCCGTGGTCACGCGGCCGTCCGGTCCTCAGGGGACGCGGATGACCAGGTTGCGGATCTCGGTCATGTCCTCGATGGCGAAGCGCACGCCCTCGCGCCCGAGGCCGCTGTCCTTGACGCCGCCGTAGGGCATGTTGTCGGCGCGCCACGACGGGACATCGCCGATGACGACGCCGCCCACCTCGAGCCGATCCCAGGCCTCGAGCATGCGGTAGAGATCGCGCGTGAAGATGCCGGCCTGCAGGCCGAAGGCGCTGTCGTTGATCACGTCCAGCGCGCCGGAGAAGTCGTCGAAGCGCGACAGCACCGCGACCGGACCGAAGGCTTCCTCGGTGCAGATCGCCTGGTCGCGCGGCACGTTCTCGAGCAGGGTCGGTTCGAGGATGGCGCCGTCGCGGCCGCCGCCGCACAGGACCCTGCCGCCGGCGTCGACCGCCTTGCCGATCCAGTCGGTGAGGCGCTCGGCCTCCGACTCGGCGATGAGCGGCCCGACGAAGGTGTTCTCGTCGGCGGGGTCGCCGCTGATCAGCTTGCCGGTGGCCGCCACCAGCTTGTCGCGGAAGGTGTCGTAGACGTCGGCGTGCACCAGGATGCGCTGCACGCCGATGCAGCTCTGGCCGGACTGGTAGAAGGCGCCGAAGACGATGCGGGCGACCGCGTCGTCGATATCGGCGTCGCTGTCCACCAGCACGGCGGCGTTGCCGCCGAGCTCGAGCACGACCTTCTTCTTGCCGGCCTTTGCCTTGAGCGCCCAGCCGACATCCGGCGAGCCGGTGAAGGACAGCAGCTTGAGGCGCTCGTCGGTGGTGAAGAGGTCGGCGCCGTCGCGCTTGCAGGGCAGGATGGAGAAGGCGCCCGCCGGCAGATCGGTCTCGGCCAGCACTTCGCCGATGACCAGTGCGCCGATCGGCGTCAGGCTCGCCGGCTTGAGCACGAAGGGGCAGCCCGCCGCGATCGCGGGGGCGACCTTGTGCGCGGCGAGGTTGAGCGGGAAGTTGAACGGCGAGATGAACGAGCAGGCGCCGATCGGCACGCGCCGGTACTGGCCGCGATAGCCCTTGCTGCGGGCGCCGGTCTCCAGATTCATCACCGTGCCCTCGATGCGCACCGACTCCTCCGCCGCCATGCGGAAGGTGTCGATGAGGCGGGTGACCTCGCCGCGGCTGTCCTTGATGGGCTTGCCGGCCTCGATGCAGAGCGCCTGCGCAAGCTCCTCGGCGCGCTCGGTGAAGCGCGTCACGCAGTGGTTCAGGACCTTCTGGCGCTCGTAGGGCGGCATGGCGCGCATGTCCGCGGCGGCCGCTTCGGCCGCCGCGATGGCGCGATCGATGGCGGCCGCGTCCGCCAGTGCCACGCGCGTGGCGACCGTGCCCCGGTATTTGTCGCGCACCTTCAGGTCGGCGTTGGGCTGCTCGGGCTTGTTGGCCAGATAGAAGGGGTAGCGTTCTGCCAGCATGGAGAGCTCCGGTCGGGGTGGGTGCGGATGGCGTGCGGGGGGCGCGCGCCGTCGCCGGCCAGTGTAGGCAAGCGCCGCGATGCGATCAGCCGTCTGCCTGCAGCGCGCGGCTGGCCCCGGGGATCTCGTGGTTGAGAATGCGCCCGTTGTCGCGATAGTCCACCGGGACGTCGACCAGATGCACGCCGCCCGCGGAAAGACAGCGCTCCAGCAATGCAACCAGATCCCCGGTCGCCTCGAGGCGGTGGCCCTGCGCGCCGTAGCTCCTGGCGTAGGTCACGAAATCCGGGTTGGCGAAATCGAGCCCGAAGTCCTGCAGCCCCATGTGCTGCTGCTTCCACTTGATCATCCCGTAGGCCGAATCGTTCAGCACCACGACCACCAGATCGAGCCCCAGACGCACCGCGGTCTCCAGCTCCTGCGAATTCATCATGAAGCCGCCGTCGCCGCAGATCGCCATGACGCGCTTGTCGGGGTGCACCAGCTTGGCCGCCATTGCCGACGGCAACCCCGCACCCATGGTGGCGAGCGCGTTGTCCAGCAGCACGCTGTTGGGATGCGCGGCGCGGTAGTTGCGCGCGAACCAGATCTTGTAGATGCCGTTGTCGAGCGCGATGATCCCGTCCTCGGGCATCACCTTGCGCACGTCCGCGACCAGCCGCTGCGGCGTGACCGGGAAGGCGGGATCGTTGGCGCCTTCCTGCTGATGCGCGTGCATGGCGTCGCACACCTTGCGCATGAAGGTGAAGTCCCAGCCGGGTTGCGGCTCCAGCGTCTCGTTGAGCTGCCACAGGGCGTTGGCGATGTCGCCGACGATCTCGACGTGCGGGAAGTAGACCGGATCGACCTCGGCCGAGCGGTAGTTGATGTGCAGCACCTTGCGCGCGCCGCTCTTCATGACGAAGGGCGGCTTCTCGATGACATCGTGGCCGACGTTGACGATGCAGTCGGCCTGCTCGATGGCCCGGTGCGGGAAGTCGCCGTCGGAGACGGCGGCGTTGCCCAGGCACAGCGGATGGTTCTCGTCGACCACGCCCTTGCCCATCTGCGTGGTGATGAAGGGGATGCCCTGACGGTCGACGAAGGCGCGCAGCATGCGCGCGCAGCGCTTGCGGTTGGCGCCGGCGCCGATCACCAGCAGCGGGTGACGCGCCGCGCGCAGCACGGTCACCGCGCGCTCCACCGCCTTGTGCTCGGCGATGGGACGGCGCACCTCGCTGGCCGGGATGGGCAGCTCATCGACATCCTCGGCGGCGATGTCCTCGGGCAGCTCCAGGTGGGTGGCGCCGGGGCGCTCCTCGTCGGCCAGGCGGAAGGCCTCGCGCACGCGCGCCGGAATGCTGGCGCCGCTGACGATCTGCCGG
>NZ_JAGLEJ010000003.1 GCF_023145115.1 Algiphilus sp. | reverse complement strand
GGTCAGTTTTGCATCGGCGCTAACACGCACGCACCAGGTTTGCAAGATCACGTCGGTTGCGCGAAGCTGCACTGAAACAGTCGAGGCCCGCAACGATGTCGGCAACGAGATACTTTCCAGGGCCACGCGTCTCCCGTGGAGTTGCCAGATAGTCCATCACGTACATCAACGCGTGCGCGTAGCGTGGTTCACGTGCCTCCAGCCACTGCAGATGTGGAGCGAGAAGAAGGATATTCGCTGACTCATGACGCATGGCGTAGGCCCCTATGGGGCGAGGATCACTCCTCCCAACCGACCTCAGCTTGCCAACGTCATGAAGAAGATATGCAAGCTGCGCGATCGGCACTGACTCAGGGTCATCCGGGAGAAACCTCCGGGTGAGCTTTGCCGCCAGATCCACCGCATGCATCGAATGCACCAGGAGACCACCCGGGAAATTGTGGTGGTGCCTAGCGCTTCCGCGGCAAGAGAGCAATGGAATGCCTATTGCAGGGTCCAGCAGTACGCGTCGAAGGAAGCCGCTGAAAGGCTCGGAAAGCGACACTTCGAGTTCAATGAGATCCGTCAGAGCCTGACGCGCCACCTTCGGACAGAGCGTCACAGGCAACAGCGCGCTTGCGCAATGCACCACATCGGGCCCAAGCGGTTCCAGAGATCGAACCTTCAGTTCCAGGGCGCCTTCGTAGACGTGCACGAATCCATCGACATCGACCGCCGCCGGCAGCGATGGCACGGATACGAACGACCGCCATTCTGGCCACACAACCCCAGACACAGAACCGAATCCGTCATGGAGCATGAGGGCCGTATGAGAGTTCGGTTCCGGCCCCATCGGCAGCGGCGGATCCACGAGCAGGAATTGCGCCGGCACCCGCTGATGTAGTTGCTTCGGCAACGACGCCGAGGTCAAAGTCGAGCTCGATAGACGTGCAACATTCATGAGTTGGCTGCCTCCATCCGGGCGAGGCGGCGCACCAGCCGGTCGCGAAGCAAATCGATCTCAGGTGTGTGTTCCGCCATCAGCAGGAACCGCTCGTCCTCGTACTGCTCCAGGATCCATAGCGTCAACGCATCGCGATTGTTCCTGCTACGCGCGTCTGCGAGGTAGCAGATGAGATGCACAGCACTCGGTTCGATGCGCAGATCTCGCGTGAGGATCGCCGCATAGCGGCGTGCATTCCGCTCGCAGCCGATTCGCGCGACTTCTCTCTCAAGCCGCTGCAGCAGTTCGTCTCGTGTGATGGGAGCCAACGGCGGCAGGGAACTCATGCCCCACCCCCTACACCAGCATCTTCTTGCTGCTGCGCCAATTGCGCAGGTCGTTCATGCAAAGCACCGACATCATTGGCGGCATGAAAGGAAGCGCGGACCATCCCCTCGAAGGCACTGCCATCTTGGCGAGTCAGATTGGGGACGTAACGACTGTAGACCCGGAAAAGCATCTCCGTGTTGCTGTGTCCCAGCTGGCGGGCAATCCATTCGGGGTTCTCGCCGGCAGCCAGCCACAACGTCGCGCAGGTATGCCGACATTGATAGGGCCTACGTTCGCGTAGTCCGAGATGCCGCAGCAGGGGATACCAAACGCGCTCACACACATTCTTTGCGTCCAGTGGGCTTCCCGTCCGGGTACAGAACACATACTCCCGGTTACCAGTCGCCCTTTCCTGGTCCCGCAACGCCTCCAATACGAGGCTTGAGATGTGAATATCGCGTTGAGACCCGTCCGTCTTCGTGGTCTCAACCACACCCCGCTGCACCGTCTCGCGGACCAGTATGAGCCGACGCTCGAAGTCGATGTTCTCCCAACGCAGGCCATGCACTTCCCCCGTTCGCATGCCAGTGAAGAAGCGCACCAGAAAGTAGTTGCGGTAATCGGGGCGTACGCTCTGGAGAATCCGTTGGACCTCCTCTAACGTGAACGGTTGGACCTGTGTACGCGCCACCTTCAAGCGCTTGAGGCCCTGTGCAGGCTTCGTGAACTGATAGCGATCCGCCGCCTCGGTGAGGATCGCCAGCAGCAGCCCCACCGTGTGATTGATCGTCTTGTTGCTCAGACCGACATTTCCACCACGTCCAGGCACCTTTGCCAACGCCGACCGAAACTGCAGGATGTCCGCCTTGCTGATATCCGACACTCGCCGCACACCGAAGACGGGGAGGATGTGGCGGTTCAGAGTCGCGAGATTCGTTCGCTGCGTCGCCGTTCGCCAACTCACGCGCATTTCGGCAACCCAGGTTTCAGCGAAGCGCTCAAAGGTCGGCACACCTTCGCGCGCACCCGCAGCTTGCAAGCGTTGCGTTTCCGCTGCGAGCGAAACAGCCCGCTTGCTACCTGGAAAGTAGCTCGCGTAGTCGAACGTACCCAGCGTGATCTCAGCCTGGATCATCTCGGCCACCTTCTTCATCGCGCGGCGATTGGCCGGAGTGTCATCCAGAAGGGTCTGCTCTCGACACCGGGCGCCGCGATAGTAGAAGTCGAAGGTGAGCTTTCCGGTCTCTTTCCGTGTACGGACGTTAACCATGGAAGACCCCTCCGCTGGCCATCGGGATCGAGACCCGGTCATCGACGCGGGGGTTCATCATGTCCCGCTCGATGTGCTCCCAGATGAAGAGGATCTTCCGGCCACCGAACGGTCGGAAGTAGTGCGTGCCCTCCAGCAAAACGGAATCCTTCAGCCGGTCGCGGATCGTCCGCTCCGTGTAAGGGAGGCGCAGTGCGAGTTCTTCTGCAGTCAGATAGGTCAGGGAAGATTGCATATCATGCTCCTAAGGCGAGTTGAAGAATGCAGAGCTTCATAATTTCGTTCTATCTAGAATTATTCTGCTCTGCCTTACACACTACTCGTCTACCGAAGAATGCAACCGTCCTATATTCAATGACTTAGAAGTGAGCCAGCATGATTCGATGCCATCTGTCCCGCTACATGGGCGAGCACAAGCTCAACGTGGCCGAGCTCGCACGCCAGACCCAGCTCAGCCGCAACACACTGACACTGCTCTATAAGGAAACAGCCAGCAGGATCGATCTCGAAACGATTGACGCCCTCTGCCGGCACTTCGACTGCAAGGTCGGAGACCTGCTGGAATTCGTCGATTGATGACCCAGGTGGTCACGACGCCATTTGGTCAATTTCTGATGCAGCCTCCAGCAGCTGCCGTCGCAATGGTCACACCCTGGTCACAGCGCGGTCACAGCCACCGATTTCGGTTCGCGATCGGTCACGGAACCAAACACTCGGATCGGGGTTGCCTCGCGATATTCAGATGCGGGCGGCGGGGGCCACATCGTCACAGCCGGTCACAAGAAAAAAGGGAATCAACGCGCTGAGTCGTTGATTCCCTTTCGTTTTGGCGGGCCCGGGAAGATTCGAACTCCCGACCTCTTGGTTCGTAGCCAAGCACTCTATCCAACTGAGCTACGGGCCCGGATGACCTACTGGTTGTCGCCGGAGCGCGGCGAATTCTACTGCATGACCTACGGGTTCGTAGCCAGACACTCTATCCAACTGAGCTACGGGCCCGCGGGTCGCGGGCGGCTTGTCACCGCCGCGGGCCGCGCAGTATACCGACTCGGTGCGGGCAGTGGAACCCGTTTCGCGCCTGAATCAGGCGCCAGGAAACGGACCGGTTATGGCCAGCGTCAGACCGCGCTTCTGGATGTTGACGAAGAGGGTGCGGCCATCCGGTGCGAAGCAGGCGCCGGCCAGCTCGGACGGGGTGTAGAGGTTGCGGGCGAAGGGGTAGAGCGCGCCGTCGGGGGTGACGCCGATGAGGCCGCAGTGGTCGTCGGTGTCCTCGCAGACCAGCAGGTCGCCCCAGGGGGCCACGGTGAGGTTGTCGGCGTTGCGCAGCAGGCGGCCGTCCGATTCCACCATCAGTTCCAGCTGCCCGCCCTCGCCTTCCGGGGTGTAGCGGAAGACCTGGCCCATCTCGGCGGGGCCGCCGGAGGTACAGGCGAAGTAGAAGGCGCCGTCGCCGGCCCAGAGGCCCTCGCCGCGCGCGAACAGCGCCGCGCCTGCAGCATGGCCACGGATGCGCAGGTCGTCCTCGGGGGCGTCGGTGCGCTCGAGATCGATCCACGCGACGCGACGCGTTGCGCCCACCGGCAGCCTGCTGCCGTTCCAGTTGCGGGTGTCTGCACGGGGCAGCTCCGGCAGCGCCAGCGCCTGCAGGCGCGCGCCTGCGGCCGGGTTGCCGGGCTCGGCGAGGAGCGCCCGGTAGAACAGGCCGTCGCCGCGGTCCTCGGTCATGTAGATGACGGCACGGTCTGCCGAGACCGCCGCGGCCTCGTGATTGAAGCGGCCCAGCGCGGTCAGCGGCTGCGCCTCGATCAGGCCGCCGTCGACCTGCGCCGGCACGTCAAAGACCCAGCCGTGGTCGCGGGTGCGCAGCGCGCCAGCGCGCGCCACGGACTCCTCGCAGGACAGCCAGGATCCCCAGGGCGTGGGGCCACCGGCGCAGTTGCGCTCGGTGCCGCCGAGGCTGAGGAACTGGCGCTCGACAAGGCCGCTGCCCGGGTCGTAGACCAGAGTGGTGGTGCCGCCCTGCCCGATGCCGGCATCGCCGGCGTCGAAGAGGCGGTCGCGGTGGGCTTTCTGCAACCGCTCCAGCTCGCTGCCGAAGGCGCCGTTGCCGGTGTCCTCGGGCGAATTCTCGTGATTGCAGACCAGCACCACACGGCCGTCCGGTCCCGGGAAGGCGGCCATGCCGTCGGGCCGCGCCGGGCGCAGCAGGCCGTCGGCCATGGTCTCGCCGTCCCTGGCAATGATCCGGTAGCCGAAGCCCTCGGGCAGGTCGAAGATGCCGCCGGGGTCCGGGCGCAGCGGGCCGAAGCCCTCGGCCGCCACCGGGCCGTCGGCGTGCACGCGCTGCCAGCCGGCGAAGGCGCTGGCCACCGCCGCGCCGCCGATGCCCTTGATCAGTCCGCGTCTGTCCAAATCAGTCGTTCCTGTCGTTGCATGGCGTCAGCGAGAGTGCGCCGAAGATCCTGGACAAGTCGAAAGCCGCAACGTTGCCATCGTCATGCACTGCATAGAACGTGCCGGCCGGGAATCCCGGCATGGCGGTCTGCGTGAGCCAGACGCCATCCGTATTGCGGGTCACCGGGCCGCCGAAGCTGCCGACGTAGTCGAGCACCTCGCGCGTGAACACGTGGAAGCGGTTGATCCGCGTGTCCTGGTCGGTGGTGAACCAGTAGCCACTGCCGTCCGCGCAGGCGTAGAGCGCGATGCCCTCGGGCTCATGCTCGAAGATGTCCGCGCCCATGATGGCGCCCTGGAAGCGGCCACCGAAGTCGTAGAGCTTGATGTCGACGGCGTCCTCGTCGGCCACCAGCAGGCGGCCGGTCACGGGGTCGCCGTACAGCGACTCGACCTTGCGCAGCACGCCCTCGCCATCGGTGGCGCCGAAGCTGCGCTCGTGCTTCGCCGAGACACCGTCCTCGCCCACCGTGAAGCGGAACTGCTTGATACGCTCGCCGAGCTCCGCATCCGGCGGCATCTGCTCGTCGACGGTCTCGTAGGCGTCGGTGACGAAGGCGCGGTACGCGCCGTCGGTCATCCGCTGCAGCCACACACCGTACGGCCGACGCAACTGATCGCGGCCGAAGCTGCCCAGCGGCTCGAAGCCGGGCAGCGCGAACAGCTGGACGCGGGTGTTGTCGCGCTCCACGACCACCACGAGATCGTCGATGACGCCGATGCCATTGGGGCGCGAGAACTGCCCCGGGCCGTCGCCGGTCTCGCCGACACGCTGCAGCGATTCGCCGGTGGCGGCGTCGAAGACCTGCAGCACGTTGCCTTCCTTGGCGGTGGCGATCAGCCAGTGCTGACCGTCGGGGCCGTGCCAGGTCGCCACGGAGTCGACGTTCCCGGCCTCCTCGCGGATGGTGAGGAAGGCCTCCTCGATCAGCGCCGGCGCGGCCGGGGATGTGGCGGACGCCGGCATCTCGGTGGCCGCTTCGCCGGCCGCGTCTGCGGCGGCTCGCGCGGAATCCGCGCCCGCTCCGCAGCCCGCGAGCAGCAGTGCGAGACCGAGAAGCGCCGGAGTCGCAACGCGACAGGATGGTCGTGAAGGCGAGCCGCGCATCAGAAGTCGTAACCCAGTCCGAACTCGACGGTCCGTCCGTACTCCTCGTACTGCGACGCGTAGCGCGGCTCGTCGAAGTAGGCGAAGAAAGGCTCGTCGGTGATGTTGATGACGTTGAAGAAGAACTGCAGCCGCGGCGCCATGCGGAACTTGCCGGTGAAGTCGAACTGCAGGTGGTCGTCGGCGTAGCGGTCGAAGGCCGGATCGTCGAGCTCCTCGATCTCGTCGAGATAGGCATCGCGGAAACTGGCCGCCAGGCGCATCGAGATGCCGTACTTGTCGTAGCCCAGCGCCAGGTTGAACAGATTCTCGGACTGGCGCGGCAGCGGCACGTCGCCGTCGCGGAAGGGCAGCGTCGCCTCGCTGTCGGTGTAGGTGTAGTTGGCCGAGATCAGCGTGCCGTCGAAGGGTGACGGCAGGTTGCGGAACTGGCGGACGAAGTTCAGCTCCACGCCGTACAGGTCGGCGCTGTCGCCGTTGACGGTGGCGATGACCTCGTCGAACTCGGCGTAGGTGCCGCTGCCGGCGATGTCGGACCGCACGAAGAAGTCGTCCAGGCGCTTGTAGAACACGCCGGCGCCGATCACCGACACGCCGCCGGGATAGAACTCCACGGACAGGTCGAGATTCTGCGCGCGCAGCGGGTCGAGATCGGGGTTGCCCGCCTCGCCCTCGCGCGAGATCTCGCCGTCGTCCTCCTCGATCTCCAGCTCCGCGCGCGGGGCGGCGGCCTCGAAGTCCGGCCGCGCCAGCGTCTCGGCGTAGGAGGCGCGCAGCACCGCGCGCTCACCCAGCGCGTAGCGCAGGTGCAGGCTGGGCAGGACGTCGGTGTAGGACTTGTCGCCGACGAAGGGGTCGAAGCCGACGCCGTCGTCGGTCACGCGCACCGTGGTGCCCTCGGCCTCGTACTCGGTGCGCTCGACGCGCACGCCGCCGAAGATGCGGGCGGCGCCGATGTCCACGCTCGCCATGACGTAGCCGGCGTAGATGTTCTCCTCGACATCGTAGTCATCGATGCGGCTGTCGAGATCGGAGTCCTCGGCATTGAGCTCGAAGCTGTCGCGGTTGGCGAAGAAGAAGTCCCGCACCTCGCCACGACCGGCGTAGGGGTTGATGGCGCCGAAGGGATAGTCCAGCGGCGCGCCGACGAAATCGGCCACCGTGAAGTCGCCGCCGAAGCCCTCGTAGACGAAGGCGTCGATGCGGCCCTCCTTCTCGCGCAGGCGCGCCTTGGCGCCGGTCTTCAGGAAGCCGGCCCAGGGGCCGAAGTTGGTGTCGCGACGGAGATTGATCTCGAAGCTGTTCTCGCGCTCCTCGGTGAAGCTGTCCTCCAGCACGAGCTCGTCGAGCGCATAGTTGGCCGCGTCGTCGAAGGCGGCACCGACGCCGAACAGCGACGGCTTCTCGCTGCCGTAGGGCGCCAGGTCGTAGCCGACATCGAGATCCTCGCCGACGAAGGTCGCACCCAGCGCGCTGGGGTTGTCCTCGTTGGCGAAGGCGTGGCCGGCCTGGTAGTCGAGCGTCCACGCGGCGCCGAAGACGTGCTCGCCGCCCACGGCCAGCGAGAAGATCTCCTGGGTTTCCTCGCGTGCCTCGGACAGGCGCTCGACCTCGGCGCCCTCGAAGCGGCCGCTGCGCGCGTCCAGGGCCGTGACGTCGCCTTCCTCGAAGGCGAACACGTTGGTGACCTGCAGCTCGTCGTCGGAGAAGTCGCTGAACAGGGTGCGCAGGAAGTAGCTGCTGTCCGCGCTCGGCCGGTAGTCGAAGTTCAGCGAGGCCGACAGGCGCTCGCGGGTGATGGTGTAGTCGCGCTGCTCGGCCTCTTCCAGGCCGCGGATCTCGTCGCCGCCCGGAGTCTCGAGCTCCGGCCAGCCGGAGGTCTCGACGTTGTCGGAGCCGAAATCGCGGCGGAACCACGAGATCGAGCCGGCGACACCCAGGTTGTCCTTGCCGTCGCCGACACTGAACAGGCGCGTGCCCGCGGCAGACAGGCGCGGGCTGGTCTCGCTGTTGATCTCGGCGAAGGAGCCGTAGCCACGCAGGCTCAGACTGTTGCCGCGGTCGAAGGCGGTGACGCTCTTCAGCGCCACGGTGCCGCCGACGGTGTCGCCGTCCATGTCCGGCGTCACGGTCTTGATGACCTCGATGGACTCCAGCAGGTCCGAGCTGACGACATCCAGATTCACCTGGCGCGTGTCGTCCTCGGGACCCGGCACGCGGATGCCGTTGATGGTGGTCGCCGACAGCGCCGGGTCGATGCCGCGCACGATGACGAAGCGGCCCTCGCCCTGGTCGTTGGCCACGGACACGCCGGGCAGGCGACGCAGCGCCTCGGCGGCGTTCTGGTCCGGGAACTGGCCGATGGCATCGGCCGACACCACGCTCTTGAGGTTGTCGCTGGCGCGCTGCTGGTTGATGGCGGCGGCCTGCCCGGCCGCCTGGCCGACGACCAGCACATCCTCGAGCTGCGTGCCCTCGCCGGTGAGGCGGAAGTCCACCGTCATGCGCTCGCCGGCATCCAGCTCGACACGCTCGGCGTCCTCGGGCGCGCCCAGGTAGCGCACCACCACGGTGTGGGCACCGGCGGGCAGATCGTTGAAGCGGTAGCGGCCGTCACGGGCCGTGGTCGTGGTGCGGCCGAGCTCCGGGATGGCGACCTGTGCGCCCTCGAAGCCGGTACTGCCCTCCGAGGTCAGTACCCGCCCGACCAGCGACGCTCCGTCCTGCGCGTTCGCGACCGCCATGGATCCCGCCCAAAGACACAGCGCGGCGATGACACGCGGCGCGCGCGAATTTCCCTGTTGCATGCTGACTCCCTTGCCCCTCGTGCGACCGGTAGGTCGCGAAAGGCACGCACGCTAAGGGCTGGACATGACACTCCCGTTACGCGGAAGCGCTCACCCCGACCGGCACGGACCGGGGACGCGGATCAGGCGGTGGGCAGGGTCACGCCACGCTGGCCCATGTACTTGCCGGCGCGGTCCTTGTACGACACCGCGCACTGCTCGTCCGACTCCAGGAAGAGCATCTGCGCCACGCCCTCGTTGGCGTAGATCTTGGCGGGCAACGGCGTGGTGTTGGAGAACTCCAGCGTGACGTGGCCCTCCCACTCCGGTTCCAGCGGCGTCACGTTCACAATGATGCCGCAGCGGGCGTAGGTCGACTTGCCCAGGCAGATGGTCAGCACATTGCGCGGAATGCGGAAGTACTCGACGGTGTGCGCCAGCGCGAAGGAATTGGGCGGGATGACGCAGGCCGGTCCGTGGAAGTCCACGAAACTGCGCTGGTCGAAGGACTTGGGATCGACGATGGTGGTGTTGATGTTGGTGAACACCTTGAAGTGCTCGGCGCAGCGCACGTCGTAGCCGTAGCTGGAGGTGCCGTAGGAGATGATCTTGCGCCCCTCCTGCTCGCGGATCTGGCCGGGCTCGTAAGGCTCGATCATGCCGTGCTCGCGGCTCATGCGGTCGATCCAGCGGTCGGACTTGATGCTCACGGGGGCAACCTGGTCTGCGGTGTCACCCGCGATTATAGGGAAGCACCGCCCGGCCAGCGCCGCGCCGGCGGTCGCGGGTACGCTAGCGTGCGCCCGGGTACTGGCGGCGCACGACCTCGTGCCGTTCCCAGGGGCGCGCGGTGTCGAGCGTCACGCGCACGCCGCCGTCGAGGGCATCCGCGAAGTCCACCGGCAGCTCCCGGCCCTCGCGCCATTCACCCGACTCGCGCCAGTACCAGCGGTTCTGCAACGGCGCATAGTAGATGATGCTCCGCGGGTAGTAGACGAACTCGTGCGCGTGCGCCTCGAGGACGCGCGCCCGCCCATCGGAGGCATCCGCCGCCGCCGGGGGCAGCGCGGTGAACGCCGCGGTGCCCAGCAGCAGCAGCGCTGCCGGCATCGCGCCGATGGCTCGCTTGTTGGCTGATCGGATCACGGCAAGCGCCTCGTCCGGACCGCGCCGGACGCCCGAGGACGTGAATGTGAACTCATGTTGCGCCGCGGCGACTGAACCGAGGGCGAACGGGCCGCATGGCATACTGCGCGGCCGTTTTCAGAGCGCTCCCGACCCGCATGGCGCCCGCGCAACGCGAAATCTTCGTCACCAACGCCCTGCCCTACGCCAACGGGCCGATCCACGTCGGTCATCTGGTGGGTTACGTGCAGGCCGACATCTGGGTGCGCTTCCAGCGCAGCCGCGGCCACCGCGTGCACTACGTCTGCGCCGACGATGCCCACGGCACGCCGATCATGCTGGCGGCCGAGAAGGCCGGCGTATCGCCGGAAGCCTTCATCAAGGAGATGCAGGCCGAGCACGAGGCCGATTTCACTGCCTTCGGCGTGGCCTTCGATCACTACCACTCGACGCACTCCGACGAGAACCGGACGCTGTCGACGCGCATCTACGCCGCGCTGCGCGACGCCGGGCTGATCGAGACCCGCACCATCGAGCAGGCCTTCGACCCGCAGAAGCACATGTTCCTGCCGGACCGCTACGTGCGCGGCACCTGCCCGCGCTGCGGCACGGCCGACCAGTACGGCGACAACTGCGAAGCCTGCGGCGCCACCTACACCCCCGAGGAACTCAGGAACCCGACCTCGGCGGTGTCCGGCGCGACGCCGGAATGGCGCCCGTCGGAGCACTACTTCTTCCGCCTGGCCGCCATGCAGCAGGCCATCGCGCGCTGGATGGACGCACCGGAGACCCATCTCCAGCCCGCGGTGCGCGCCAAGCTGGGCGAATGGATGAATGAGGAGCTGCGCGCCTGGGACATCTCGCGCGACGCGCCCTACTTCGGCTTCGAGATTCCGGACGCGCCCGGCAAGTACTTCTATGTATGGCTGGATGCGCCCATCGGCTACTTCGCCAGCCTGCAGGCACTGTGCGCCCGGCGCGGCGACGACCTCGAGCGCTTCATCCGCGCCGACTCGCCGGTGGAGATGTGGCACTTCATCGGCAAGGACATCGTCAACTTCCACGGCCTGTTCTGGCCGGCGATGCTGGAAGGCGCGGGGATGCGCACGCCGACTGCCCTCAACGTCAACGGCTATCTGACCGTCAACGGCGCCAAGATGAGCAAGTCGCGCGGGACCTTCATCCGCGCCGCCACCTGGCGCCGGCACGTCGAGCCCGAGCTGCTGCGCTACTACTTCGCCGCCAAGCTGTCGGACAGCGTCGAGGATCTCGATCTCAACCTCGAGGACTTCGTGGCGCGCGTCAACAGCGACCTGGTCGGCAAGTACGTCAACATCGCGGCGCGCTGCAGCGGCTTCATCCAGAAGCGATTCGACGGCCGGCTCGCCACCGACATGCACGATCCTGCGCTGATCGCGCGCCTGCGCGCGGAAGCCGGAACCATCGCCGAGTGCTTCGAGGCGCGCAATACCTCGGCCGCGGTGCGCCGCATCATGGCGCTGGCCGACGAGGTCAATGAAGCCATCCAGCAGATCGCGCCCTGGCAGATCGCGAAGCAGGAGGGCCGGGAGGCGCTGCTGCACGCCAGCTGCACCACCTTCCTCAATGCCTTCCGCCTGCTTACCATCTTCCTCGCACCGATCGTGCCCGCGCTCGCCGCTCGCGCCCGCGCCTTCCTGGGCGACGAGATCGGTGGCTGGGATGCCATCGACCGCGATCTTCTCGACCACACCATCCAGCCCTACACGCCGCTGCTGACGCGCGTGGACAGCCCGACCATCTCCGCCATGACCGACGACGCCCGCGCCGACCTCGAAGCCACGCCCGCCCCTGCCGCCACCCCGCAGAAGGGCGAGCCGCAGGCCGAGACCATCGACATCAAGGACTTCGGCAAGGTCGATCTGCGCATCGCGCGCATCGTCCGGGCCGAGGCCGTGGAGGGCGCGGACAAGCTGCTGCGCCTGACCCTGGACGTCGGCGTGCTGGGCGAGCGCCAGATCCTCGCCGGCATCAAGGCGGCCTACGCGCCGGAGGACCTGGAGGGCCGCCTCACCGTGGTGGTCGCCAACCTGGCGCCGCGCAAGATGCGCTTCGGCGTCTCCGAGGGCATGGTGGCGGCGGCCAGCTTCGGCGACGGCAAGCCCTTCCTGCTGTCACCGGACAGTGGTGCAGAGCCGGGCATGCGGCTGGCCTGAGCGGGTGTTTGCAAAACTACTGCGCTCGACATCTGGGCCGCCGGCGGTGCTCGAAATACTCATGTATCGGCTTATACACTGGTTCGCCGCGCTGCGAAGCAGGCTTCGGTCGTGGCTCACCTACGCTCCGGCGGCGGCCCACCTGTCGTCGCTCGCTACGTTTTGTAAACACCCTCTGAGCGACAGCGTTCTGCGCCATCCGGACGACGCGACGGGACCGGAGGCTGCCTAGTCTCGCCGACAGGTCCAATCTTGCCATTGCGCCGCCGCGCCCAGCCCGCGATCATTGCGGGTTCGGCTGCGTGCGGCGCAGCGCCATTCGACACCGTCCAACCAGTTGAGCGAATACCTGCTACTGCTGATCGGCGCCGTGCTCGTGCACAACTTCGTGCTCGTGCAGTTCCTCGGCCTGTGCCCGTTCATGGGCGTCTCGCGCAAGGTCGAGTCGAGCCTGGGCATGGCGCTGGCGACCACCTTCGTGCTGACGCTGTCGGCCGTGGTCACCTATCTGGTGCAGACCTTCGTGCTGGAACCGCTGGGGCTCGCCTACCTGCGCACCATCGCCTTCATCCTGGTGATCGCCGCGGTGGTGCAGTTCGTGGAGATGGTCGTGCAGAAGACCAGCCCGCTGCTCTATCAGGTGCTGGGCATCTACCTGCCGCTGATCACCACCAACTGCGCGGTGCTGGGCGTGGCGCTGCTCAACCTGCGCGAGGCGCACGACCTGCTCGAATCCGCCATCTACGGCCTGGGCGCCGGGCTGGGCTTCTCGCTGGTGCTGGTGCTGTTCGCCGGCATCCGCGAACGGCTGGCCGTCGCCGACGTGCCGGCCGCCTTCCAGGGCGCCCCGGTGGGGCTGATCACTGCCGGCGTGATGGCGCTGGCCTTCATGGGTTTCGCGGGGTTGGCGTGATGGGAATGATGTCGAATCCCTCGTCGACCCCTTTGTGCTCGCGGGTTTCGCGCCACGAAACCTGGGTGCCTATGACTTCATTGTTGACCCGTTTCTGCTGGCTGGTTCCGCGCTCTGGGACGCAAGAGCTGCCGGATGTTGCCACGCGACCGGCGCGGGTTACTTTTCTGTTATACGACAGAAAAGTAACCAAAAGAACGTACCCCGCAGAAGGCGCTCCAGCCCGCCCGCGGGGCGGGCCGGAGTCCCGGCGACTGGCGGCGCGCTCCGGGGTCGCCGCGGACGGACATCCTGTCCTCCGCGGCTTGGCCGGCCTTCCGTGGCCGGCCGACCTCCTGCGCGCACCACCAGTCGCCGCGCCTCCTGAAGGGGGACATGGTCGGCTCGTTGCTTCGCAACATCGC
>NZ_JAGLEJ010000002.1 GCF_023145115.1 Algiphilus sp. | reverse complement strand
GGTGCCTTCACGGGTGGCCGGACCGGGAGGCGCGCGCAGTGGGGCTGCGAGACAGGACGTCGAGCAAGGGTGACCAGGACAGGGATGTCCTGTTCACCCGTGCCCCCGAGCACGGCTCCCGGGCTGGGCACCTGCCGCGCCTCCGGCGCGGCAGGCCACCCGTGCGGCACCATGGCTTTGGTTCCTTTGGCCGTAACCAAAGGAACCCGCGCCGGTCGAGCGGCATCACTCGATAGCGCCGAGGTTCCAAAGCGCGGAACCCGAGAGCAAAACGGGGCCAACGAAGAAGCTGTGAACGCCAGGACAGGGACCACCGAGGTACCCCATGCTTGAAGCCATCCTCGCCATGGGCGGCCTGGCCGCGGCGTTCGGCGTCGGGCTCGGCTTCGCAAGCCTGCGCTTCAAGGTCGAGGGCGACCCGCTGGTCGAGCAGATCGACGCCGTGCTGCCGCAGACACAGTGCGGCCAGTGCGGATATCCGGGCTGCAAGCCCTACGCCAAGGCCATCGCCGCGGACGAGGCGGACATCAACCAGTGCCCGCCGGGCGGCGAGGAAGGCATCGTCAAGCTCGCCGAGCTGCTGGGCAAGGAACCCAAGCCGCTCAATCCCGAGAACGGCACCGTCAAGGAGACGCCCACGGTGGCGCTCATCGACGAGGAGACCTGCATCGGCTGCACCAAGTGCATCCAGGCCTGCCCGGTGGATGCCATCGTCGGTGCCGCCCAGCAGATGCACACCGTGATCGAGGATCACTGCACCGGCTGCGAGCTGTGCATCCCGCCCTGCCCGGTGGACTGCATCACCATGGAGCCGGTGCAGCCCACCCAGAAGACCTGGACCTGGCCGGCGCCGGACGAGCAGAAGCGGCGCGAGGCGGCATGAGCGCGACGGTGCTGAACCTGTCGTCCTTCCCGGGCGGCCTGCATCTCGACGATCACAAGGATCTCGTCGCCGGCGAACCGATCGCGCCGGCCCCGGTGCCGCCGCAGCTGGTGGTGCCGCTGGCGCAGCACGTGGGGGCCGCGGCCGATGCCATCGTCCAGGTCGGCCAGCAGGTCCGTCGCGGCGAGCCCATCGGGCGCGCGCACGGCTACATCTCCCTGCCCATCCACGCGCCCAGCTCGGGCACGGTGGTCGCCATCGAGGACCGGCCGGTGGCGCACCCTTCCGGCATCCCGGCGCGCTGCGTGGTCATCGACACCGACGGCGCCGACACCCCGGCCGAACCGGACTGGGAGACCATCGCCGAGCCCGAGACCGCCGAGCCGCACGCGCTGCGCGACATCGCGCGCGCCGCCGGCATCGCCGGCCTGGGTGGAGCGTCGTTTCCGACCTTCGTCAAGCTCAACCCCAGCCGCCCGGTCGACGCGCTGATCATCAACGGCGCCGAGTGCGAGCCCTACATCGCCTGCGACCAGGCGCTGATGGCCGAGGACGCCGAGCAGATCATCGCCGGCGCCCGCGCCATGATGCGGGCGCTGGACACGCGCCAGTGCCTGGTCGGCATAGAGGACAACAAGCCCGGCGCGATCGCCGCCATGACCGCGGCCGCCGCCGGCGACGAGCGCATCACCGTGGTGACGGTGCCCACGCGCTACCCGCAGGGCGGCGAGAAGCAGCTCATCCAGACCCTCACCGGGCGCGAGGTCCCCAGCCAGGGGCTGCCGCTGGATATCGGCATCGTCTGCCAGAACCCGGGCACGGTGCGCGCCTTCCATCGCGCGGTCGTGCACGGCGAGCCCATGATCGACCGCGTCATCAGCCTGACCGGCAACGCCATGGCGCATCCGCGCAACGTGCGCGCGCGCATCGGCACGCCGCTGTCCTTCCTGGTGGCGCACTTCGGCGGCTATGCCGTGCCGCCCGGCCGACTGGTGATGGGGGGCCCGATGATGGGCATCGGCATTCCGGACGACGCCGAAGTACCGGTGGTCAAGTCCAGCAACTGCCTGCTGGCCATGCGACCGGAGGAAGTGCGTCCGGACGAGCAGGCCATGCCCTGCATTCGCTGCGGCGCCTGCACCGACGCCTGCCCGGCCGGACTGCTGCCGCAACAGCTCTACTGGCATGCACGCGCCCGCGAGCTCGACAAGACGCAGGCCTACAACCTCTTCGACTGCATCGAATGCGGCTGCTGCGCCGCCGTCTGCCCCAGCCACATTCCGCTGGTGCAGTACTACCGCTTCGCCAAGACCGAGATCTGGGCCGAGGAGCGCGAGCGCATCGCCGCCGACGCCGCCCGCGTGCGCCACGAGGAACGCCAGCGCCGCCTGGAGCGCGAGGCTGCCAAGAAGGAGGCCGCGCGCGCCGCCCGCAAGCAGAAGGCGCGCGGCACCGACACCGCCGCCACGGCATCGCCCGCCCCCGCTCCCGAGCCTGCCGATGATCCGGTGGCCCGCGCGATGGCCGCCGCCAGGGCGAAGAAAGCGGCAGCGGCCGGTGACACCGACACTGCGGCCACCGACGCCGATGGCGGCGACGACCCGATCGCGCGTGCCAAGGCCGCCGCCCAGGCCCGCAAGGCCGGGGAGGCAGAGGCATCGGAGCGAAGCGACGACGATCCGGTCGCCCGCGCCCTCGCCGCAGCCAAGGCGAAGAAGGCGGCGGCGGCGAAGGATGCATCGGCGCAGCCGACGGATTCCGCCGCGGAGTCCGACGACCCCATCGAGCGCGCCAAGGCCGCCGCCCGTGCGCGCAAGGCGGCGCGCGATGGCGCGGAGGCGGACGCGGAAGCGGCCGCGCCGGCGCCTGCCGCGGACGATGACCCGGTCGCCAGCGCCATCGCTGCGGCCAAGGCCAGGAAAGCCGCGGCGCAGAACGCGCCCGGAGACACGGCAAACACCGGCGCCGAAGCAACCGGCGCCGAGGCGGACGATCCCGTCGAACGCGCCAGGGCCGCTGCCCGCGCGCGCAAGGCGCAGCGCCAGGCCGCAGATGCCGACGCCGCGCCCGCCACGCGCGAGGCCGGTGGAGACGACGACGACCCCGTAGCCCGCGCCATCGCCGCAGCCAAGGCGAAGAAGGCGGCTGCAAAGAACGCGCCACCGGAGCAGGCCGATACCGCCGCCGACTCGGACGATCCCATCGAGCGTGCCAAGGCGGCGGCGCGGGCACGCAAGGCGCAGCGCGCGCAGCAGGAGAACGCAGACGGCAACGCAGCGGAATCCGCGCCAGCAGCCGATGATGGCGGCGACGACAGCGACCCGGTCGCGCAGGCCATCGCCCGCGCCAGGGCACGCAAGGCCGCGCAGCGCGGCGATTCCGGCAGCCAGGACGCATGAACGTCGTCTCTTCGCCGCACCTGCCGGTGCGCACCAGCGTGGGCGGCATCATGGCGCGCGTGCTGGCGGCGCTGATTCCGGGCCTGGTGGTCTACGTGCTGCTGTTCGGGCCGGGCGTGCTGCTCAACATCGCACTGTGCGCGGGCGCCTGCGTCGCCACCGAGGCGCTCTGGCTTAGGGCGCGCGGACGGCGTCCCGCCGCGCAGCTGCGCGACAACACGGCGCTGGTCACCGGCGTGCTGCTGGCACTGGCACTGCCGCCGCTGACGCCCTGGTGGATCCCGGTGCTGGGCGGCGTCTGTGCCATTGTGCTGGGCAAGCAGATCTACGGCGGACTGGGATCGAACCCGTTCAATCCGGCCATGCTCGGCTACGTCGTGCTGCTGGTGTCGTGCCCGCTGCAGTTGTCGCTGTGGCCGGCGATGACACCGCTGTGGTCGGATCCCCAGGCGGCACTGTCGCAGCTCGCGATCGCGTTCTCGGGCGACTGGGTCGCGCACATGGATGCGGTCAGCGGCGCGACCGCGCTCGACGCGGTGCGCACCGGCCTGGCCGACGGCCGCGCCATCGGCGAGATCGCCGCGGGCGGCGTCTCCGGCGCCTTCGCGCAGGGTCACGCCTGGGTGGCGCTGGCCTGGGCCGCGGGCGGCGCATGGCTGCTGGCGCGCCGGCTCATCGCATGGCAGATCGTGGTCGGCGTGATCGCCGGCACCGCGCTGTTCGCGCTGCCGTTCTGGGCCTTCGACCCGAGCCGCTTCGGCTCCCCGCTGTTCCACGTTCTGGCCGGCGCCACGCTGCTGGGTGCCTGCTTTATCGCCACCGACCCGGTGTCGGCCGCCACCACGCCGGCCGGGCGCGTGTACTACGGGCTCGCCATCGGCGCGCTGACCGTCATCATCCGGACCTGGGGCAACTACCCGGATGCCATCGCGTTCGCGGTGCTGCTGCTCAACCTGTGCGTGCCGCTCATCGACCAGTACACGCAGCCACGGGTCTACGGACAGCACAAGCGACCCGAGGACGCACCGTGAGCCCTCTGCTGCGGCAGATGGCGATCTCGGGCGGCCTCCTCGCCGCCTTCGCGGTGGTGGGGGCTCTGCTGCTGGCCGTGTCGCATGCGGTGACGGCGCCGCGCATCGCGGCCAACGTACAGGCGACGCTGGAGCGCCGGCTGGGCGAGGTGGTGCCGGACGGCGCCTATGACGGCCCGATCACCGACGACACCAGTGTCATCGACGACCCGGACGCAATGGCCGCACTGGGCACGCGCGAGCCGGTCACGCTCTATCGCGCCCGCCGCGACGGCGACGTGGTGGCGGCGGTCTTCGATGTCACCACGCCCGAAGGCTACGGCGGCGACATCCGGCTGCTGGTGGGCGTCGACCGCGACGGCGTCATCACCGGCGTCCGCGCGGTCTCGCACCGCGAAACCCCCGGGCTGGGCGACAAGATCGAGACCGGCAAGACCGACTGGATCCTGGGCTTCACCGGCCGCTCGCTGGGCGACCCGCCCGCCGGAAAGTGGCAGGTCGAGCGCGACGGCGGGGTCTTCGATCAGTTCTCCGGCGCCACCATCACGCCGCGCGCCGTGGTGCGCCAGGTCGCGCGCGTGCTGACCTATGTCCGCGGGCATCACGAGCGGCTGTATCCAAAGCGGCACGCACCGTGAGATCGGACGCATGAGATCAGATACAAGATCGGGGACAGTATATGAATTCCCGGGCAATGAGGTTGATCCGTACGGCGCCTTCAGGGAATTCATATACTGTCCCCGCTTTGTGGCCCGTTCTGTTCGATAGACTGGATTCGTCATGAGCTACGCCAAGATCGCCCGCGAGGGCCTGTGGAACAACAACCCGGCGATGGTGCAGCTGCTCGGCCTGTGTCCGCTGCTGGCGACCTCGTCGACGGTCGTCAACGCCACCGGCATGGCACTGGCGACGCTCTTCGTGGTGCTGCTGACCAACGTCCTGATCTCGGGCATCCGCTCGCAGACGCGCAAGGAGATCCGCATCCCGGTGTTCGTCATGATCATCGCGGCTGCGGTTACCGCGGTCGAGCTGTTCATGAATGCCTATCTCCACGAGCTCTTCCTGCGACTGGGCATCTTCATCCCGCTGATCACGACCAACTGCATGATCCTGGGCCGGGCCGAAGCCTTCGCGTCGAAGAACGCCATACCGCGCGCGGCCTTCGACGGACTGATGATGGGCGCGGGATTCGGCCTGGTGCTGATCGCGCTGGGCGCGGTACGCGAGGCGCTCGGTCAGGGCACGCTGCTGGCCGGCGCCGAGCTGCTGTTCGGGCCGGCCGCTGCCGCCTGGGAGGTCCGCCTGGTCCCGGGCTTCGAGGGCTGGCTGCTCGCCGCCCTGCCCCCGGGCGCCTTCATCGGCCTGGGCTTCCTGGTCGCCGGCAAGCAGTGGCTGGACCAGCGCGCCAGCCGGCGCGCGACGGCGGCCGAGGCCATGCCGAGCCAGGCATGACGCTTTGTGCACGCAATCAGGGGCGCACACAACCGGGGACAGTATATTGATTTCTTCTTCCGCCTGGGAGGATCAACTGCCCTGCCTGAAATCAGTATACTGTCCCTCACCCGCCCAAGAATAGAACCACAGATTGCACAGATTTACACAGATTACTTTCGGTTCCGGTGTGCGCCGGCGAAGCCGGCGCCACCAGTAGAAAATCCTTTTAATCTGTGAAATCTGTGGTTCTTTGCATGTTGCGTTTGTCTCCTGCTCACACCCCACACCTCACCCAATGAACAAGGCCAAGCGCACGGCCATCTTCGAGCGCCTGCGCGCCGACAAGCCGGCACCGACGACGGAGCTCCGCTACGACTCGCCCTTCGAGCTGCTGGTGGCGGTGGTGCTGTCGGCACAGGCCACCGACGTCGGCGTCAACAAGGCCACGGCTCGGTTGTTTCCGGTGGCGAACACGCCGGAAGCGATCCTGGCGCTGGGCGAGGAGCAGCTGCGCGAGCACATCAAGACCATCGGCCTGTACCGCGCCAAGGCGGCCAACGTCATCAAGCTGTGCCGCATGCTCGTGGAGCAGCACGGCGGTGAGGTGCCGCGGTCGCGCGAGGCGCTGGAGGCGCTTCCCGGGGTCGGCCGCAAGACCGCGAACGTCATCCTCAACACGGCCTTCGGCGAGCCCACCATCGCGGTCGACACGCACATCTTCCGGGTGGCCAATCGCACAGGACTGGCGCCGGGGCGCAACGTCCGCGAGGTCGAGGACCGGCTGGTGCGGCTGACACCGCCCGAGTTCCGCAAGGACGCGCACCACTGGCTGATCCTGCACGGACGCTACGTCTGCAAGGCACGCCGCCCGGAGTGCGGCAACTGCGGCATCGTCGATCTCTGCGAGTACCGGGAGAAGGTCCTCCCCGCCGATCAACCGGCGGACTGAACGACGGACAGGACCACCGGCAGCTCCAGCGCGATGCTGGTGCCGGCGCCGGGCCTGCTGTAGACCCGCAGCTTGCCGCCCAGCGCTTCGGCGCGGTGCCGCATGTTGGCCAGCCCCTTGCCGCACGGTCCGTGACCGTCGGCGGAACCGTCCTCGCCGGCCGCGAAGCCGCGCCCGTTGTCGCTGATGCGGACTTCGACCGTTCCCGGGTCGGCGCCGGACCCGGGGTGATGCATGGTGGCGACGGTCACCCGGTCGGCGCCGGCGTGCTGGATGACGTTCCCCAGTGCCTCCTGCGCGATGCGCAGCACGTGCAGCGCCTGCGGCGCGCGCAGCCATTCGAGCTGCGGCAGCGGTGCCGCCTGCCATTCCATCTCGATGCCGGCGTACTCCAGCTGGGGCGCGAGCCGGTAGCGGAGGTTGCCGAGCAGGCTGAGCAGGTCGCCCTCCACCGGCTCCAGCGAGTCGACCGTGAGCTTCAGATCGGATATGGCTCCGCGCAGCGCGCGGACGGCCGCGTCATCGCCGGCGCCGCGCGACTGCAGCGCCGCCAGCGTGGCAACCAGATTCGAGCCGATGCCGTCGTGGATCTCGCGCATCAGGCGCTGGCGCTCATCGGCGAGCACCTGCTCGCGACCCATGGCCTCGAGACGCTCGAAGCTCTCCTCGAGGGCGACCTGACGCTCGTGCACGCGCGCCTCCAGGGTCCGATTCATGGCCTCAAACTCGCCGAGCCACTCCACGTAGCGCGCGCCCAGGGCCAGCGAGAAGCTCAGGAACAGCACGACCGCGCCGATGGGCATGACATAAGGCAGCTCGATCGAGCTGATGTGAGTCATCACCAGGAGGTCGTGACTGCTCGCGACGATGGTGATCCCGTAGCCCACCGCCAGCAGGATCTGGGGTGCACCGCGGTGAAGCCACGCCCGCTGCAGCAGGAGTCCCGCCGTGAAGAGAGCGATCGGGATGAGGCCGAGATAGACCCAGGGGGCCGACTCGTAGGCATCGAATCCGATACCCGGCGCCAGCAGCAGGGTCATCGCCATGGCGATGGCCAGCAGCACCGCGGTCAGCCAGCGGCGCTGGATCCCGTAGTAGTGGAACGCGAACAGGAACAGGAACAGCATCGCCCAGGGCAGCGACACCACCGTCAGCCACCAGAAGAAGGCCGGCGAAACGGGCGGCACGATCAGGAAGTAGTGCAGCAGCCGCACCGAGAACATCGCCGCACCCAGCCCCAGCAGCAGATGCAGCGTCTCCGAGCGCCGTACCGCCCAGACGCCCAGCGAGAAGATGGCGAGGCCGCCCAGCATCCAGGTGCCGGCCTGCGCGGCGCCCACCCGGAGCATGTAGCTGATCTCGTAGCGCGTGCGCAGCGCCTCGGGCGGTCCCAGCCAGACCCGCGAGAGCCCGACCGATCCGGTATACGGCGAATCCAGGCCGATGAGGAGCTCGTTGCGCCCCGGCTCCAGCGCGATGGCCGGGATCACGCTCCAGACAGGGTGATTCCAGCCGTGCTCCACCCGCTCCGGCTGCAGGAAGGTGCGATCGATCATCGAACCGTTCACGTATACGCGGGCACGGTCGGAGAAGCGCGGCGTGAACAGGGCGAGCTGCCCATCGATGGGCGCCGTGAGGTTCACGTGGAAGCGATACCAGTGCACCGGCGCGTCGTCGGTACCCCGCGGGCGACGACCCAGCCGTGTGCCGGTGTAGCGCTCGGTTGCATCCGGATCGGGCAACGGCACGCGGGTCCACCCCGAGGTAAGCAAGGGCGTCTCGTCGTGCGGCGTGACCACCCAGTCCGCTTCGGCGAAGGTCAATGTCTCCGACAGCGGCGACCCCGATTCGGCGAATGCCGGCAGCAGCGCCGCCGCCACCAGCGCCGCGATCCCGCAGAACGCGCTACGAAAGCAGCCCCATGCGCTGGGCCTCGAACACCGCCTCGCCGCGCGAGCGCACCTGGAGCTTTTCGTAGAGGCGCTTGACATAGGTTCCGACGGTATGCGGCGAGACATCGAGCAGCCGCGCGATCTCCTGATAGGCAAAGCCGCGCGACAGCAGGTTCAGGACCTCTGCCTCGCGCGGCGACAGGACCGATTGTTCCTGATCGCCGAACGATGCGCCGGCACCGGCCGGCTGCAGGCGCTGCAGGAGCTGGCGCGCGATGATCGGCGTGATGGGCGAGCCGCCGGCGCGCAGCTCCATGATGCGGGCCGCGAAATCGGTGTCGGTATCGTCCTTGAGCAGGTAGCCGGTGGCACCGGCCTCGATGCTCGCCAGCACGTTGCGCTGGTCGCCGAACACCGTCACCACCATGATGTCGCACTTCGGGTACAGCGTGTGCGCCTTGGCGATGACGGTAATGCCGCTGGCGTCCGGCAGTCCGAGATCCACCAGCAGCACGTCGGGCTCCCGCGCCTCCAGCGCTGCAATGCCGGCGGCGGCGGTCATCGCCCAGTCGCGCACCCGGATACGCTCGCTCGCGGCGAGCGCCACCTCGAGCCGCTCGCGCATGCGCGGGTCGTCCTCCACCACGATCACGTCGACGATCTCGTCCATGCGTCGATTGTGCTGCGAAGTGCCGCTTTCTGAAAGCTGTGAACGCCGTCACAGGCGTCCCCAGATTTCGGTACGCGGCTCGAAATCGTGCGTCCTAGACTCGAACGCGTCGGCCGGCATACCCCCCAGACAGGGGCGGTTCCGGGCGAGCGACCCCATTCGAATCCCCGGAGAGCACATCATGCAGAACCCTTGGATCAAGACCGGCGCCCTGGCACTGAGCGCTTTCGCGATCGCCGCCTGTGGCGGCGGCGGCGGCGGCGGTGGTGGTGGTGGTGGTGACGACGGCGGCGGTGATGGCGGTGGCGGCGGCGGTGGTGAGCCGAGCGCCGAGACCCGTGACCAGGCTGCCGCAACCGCCTCCATTGCCAACCTCTTCGCGAAGGCCGGTGTTGCGGCCGCCAACCAGGTCGATGAGATGGACGACGAGGCCACCACACAGTCGTTGACCGTGAAGGAAGCCGTCTCCTGTGGCGCGGGCGGCACCATCGATGAAACCACGAGCACCGAGAACGTCGGGTCGCCCTTCGCGGCCAGCCTTTCGGTCATGACCACCATTGCCGACAACTGCCGGGAATCGGGTAGCGGTGACGGCTTCACCTTCAGTTCGCGCCAGGACGGCATCCTCGCCGTCGGCGAGGCAGAGGGTGGCGCCGTGACCTACCTGCGCGCCAGCGACATCAACGGCGACCCGGCAAGCGGCGAGCCCTTCATCATCCAGGCCAGCGGCAACACACCGCAGGGCAACTTCGAGACCGATGGCGCCTTCCAGGGCGAGCTCAACGTCTGCGACAACTGCGCAAGCCCCACCCAGGGTGGCACGCAGGAGATCATCGGCTATCTGGAGGCATCCTTCTCGGGAGGCAGCCTGCCCGGCGCTGGCGATATCCCGGACTTCACGTCCACCTTCGGCGACGGCCCCGACAGCCCGGTCACCCTGATCGCCAAGGACATGGGCGCGACCACGGAAACCACCATCGACGGGCGCTTCGGCTTCGACGACGGTGGCGCCTGCGACTTCATGAGCACCTATGAGACGGTCGATCCGCTCATCACCGACAACGAGACCGGCGTGACGGAAAGCGGGCGCCTCAACGTGACCACCGGTGGCGCCACGCTCGACGTCCGATTCCTCGGCGGCGGCAGCGTCAGCGTGAACGGCGAGACCTACACTGCCGAGGAACTCGCGGCGCTGAATGACAACTGCAAGGCCGCACTGGATCAGGTGGGCTCCGGCGACGAGGCAAGCTGATCGCCGTCATGGCGCGCCCGCGTGCAGCGGGCGCGCCAACCCTCTCCCTGCATCGACCGCTTCCGGCGTTACAGCAGCGACAGCAACGCCAGCAGCAGCGTCCCGCCGCCGAACACGCCGATCACCTCGACGACCAGGCTGCGCAGCGGCATTGCCGCCCCGCAGCAGCGCGCGCGGCCATCCAGCAGCAGCCACGACACCACCGGCACCCGGTCGCGCAGCGGTAGCGGCCGCCTGCAGGCATTGCAGAAGGCCGGCACGCGCATGGCGCGGAGCCACCCCACGCGCCGTGCCATGTCGCGCCGATCCAGCGCACGGTTGACGCGCCCGGCGACCAGACCGCCGAGCACCATGCCCACCGCGAAGAAGGCCACCAGGGTCATCGCCCGCCCCGTTGCCGTGGGCGCCTAGCCGACCCAGCGCCGCGCATTGCGGAACATCTGCATCCAGGGCGTGAACGCCCGCTGGCGGTCGGGCCACCAGGAACCCACCGTGCCCGCCACCGTGCGCTCGGGATGCGGCATGAGGATGGTGATGCGGCCGTCCGCGTTGCACAGCCCCGTCAATCCCTGCGGCGAGCCGTTGGGATTGCTCGGATAGCGTTCGGCCGGCGTGCCGTCGGCGTGGGCGTAGCGCATCGCGATCTGCTGGTTGCGCTCCAGCCGCTGTATCGCGTCGGCGTCGAGCGCCATGCGCCCCTCGCCGTGCGCCACCGCCACCGGCAGCATGGCGCCCCCCATGTCGCGGAAGAACAGCGAGCGCGACTCGGGAATGACCACCTGGCTCCAGCGCGCCTCGAACTGCTCCGAGCGATTGCGCAGCAGCGGCGGCCAGTCTTCGGCGCCGGGGATGATCCCGGCCAGCGCGGCCAGCATCTGGCAGCCGTTGCAAACCCCGAGCGCGAAGCGCGTCTCGTCCGCGAAGAAGGCCGCGAAGCGCTCGCGCGCCTCGGCGTGGAACAGGATCGAGCGCGCCCAGCCCAGCCCGGCACCGAGCACGTCGCCATAGGAGAAGCCGCCGCAGGCCACGATGCCGCGGACGTCATCCAGCGTGCGGCCGCCGTCGAGGATGTCGCTCATGTGCACGTCGACGGCCTCGAAGCCGGCCGCATCGAAGGCCCACGCCATCTCGACGTGACCGTTGACGCCCTGCTCGCGCAGGATCGCGACGCGCGGCCGGGCGATGCCGGTCACCGCCGGCGGTGCATCGTGCTCGTCGACGATGACGCGCAGCGACTCGCGCGTCGACCGGTCGGCGTCGGCCTCGTCGACGCATGCCGGGTTGTCGCGCAGCCGCGTCATGTGATGGCTGGTCTCGGCCCACAGCGCTTCGAGCGCGGCGATGCTGTCGTCGAAGACCGCAGCGCCGTCGTGCCGGAGCGTCAGACGCTCGCCGGCATCGGGCGCGCCCAGCTCGGTAACGCGGCAACCGGCCAGCCGCTCGCGCAGCATCGCGACATCGCCGGCGGCGACCTGGACCACCCATCCGAGCCCTTCGTGGAAGGCCGCGGCGATCGGGTCGCGCCCCAGGCCGTCGAGCGTCACATCGATGCCGAGGCGGCTCGCGAAGGCCATCTCGGCCAGGGTGGCGAAGAGACCGCCATCCGAACGGTCGTGACAGGCCAGCACGCGTCCTTCGCGGATCAGCGCCGAGAGGCCCTCGAAGGCGGCGCGCAGCGCGTCCGGCGCATCGACATCCGGCACCGCCCCGCCGATGGCGCCGTGGACCTGCGCGAGGATGGAGCCCCCCAGCCGCGGGCCGGCCGCACCGGGCTCGATCAGCACCAGCCGGGTATCGGCCACCCGCTGCATCTGCGGCGTGACGTGGACGCGCACATCCGGAACCGGCGCGAAGGCGCTGACGATGAGCGACATCGGCGCGGTCTGGCGGTAGTCGCCGTCGCCGTCGCGCCACTGGCTCTTCATGGAAAGCGAATCCTTGCCCACCGGGATGGCGAGGCCGAGCTGCGGGCACAGCTCGGCGCCCACGGCGCGCACGGCATCGAACAGGCGCGCATCCTCGTCATCGTTGCCGCAGGCCGCCATCCAGTTGGCGGACAGGCGCACGTCGGTGATGCGCGCGGGCGCCGCCGACACCAGATTGGTGAGTGCCTCGCCCACCGCCATGCGCGCGGAGGCCGCCGCATCGAGGATGGCCAGCGGCGCGCGCTCGCCCATCGCCATGGCCTCGCCGGTGGCGGCGGTGAAGCCGGTGGCGGTGATGGCGTTGTCCGCCACCGGCACCTGCCAGGGGCCCACCATCTGGTCGCGCACGGTCAGGCCGCCGACCGTGCGATCGCCGATGGTGATGAGGAAATCCTTGGCCGCGACCGTGGGATGGCGCAGGACGCGCGCGGCAGCCTCGGCGAAATCGATGGCTTCCGTGGAGAAGCCGTCCGCCGGCGGTGCGGCCCGACGCGTCTCGCGGTGCATGCGCGGCGTCCTGCCCAGCAGCACCGGCATGGGCATGTCGATGGCGGCCTCGCCACCGGCGTCGACCACGCGCAGCTGCGGCTCGGCCGTCGCCGTGCCGACCACCGCCATCGGGCAGCGCTCGCGCTCGCAGAAGGCGCGAAGCCGCGCGACATCGGCCTGCGCCACGGCCAGCACGTAGCGCTCCTGCGACTCGTTGCACCAGATCTCCATCGGCGACAGCGACGGATCGGCGCAGTCGACATCGGCCAGCCGGAAATCACCGCCGCGCCCGTCGGCGTCGATGAGCTCGGGCAGCGCATTGGACAGGCCGCCTGCGCCGACATCGTGGATGGAGACGATGGGGTTGTCGTCGCCGGCCGCCCAGCAGGCGTCGACGACTTCCTGGCAGCGACGCTGCAGCTCGGGGTTGGCGCGCTGCACCGAGGCGAAGTCCAGCGCGATGTCGCCGGCGCCGGTGGCGCGGCTCGACGCCGCACCGCCGCCCAGGCCGATGAGCATGGCCGGGCCGCCCAGCACGACCAGCGCCGCGTCCACCGGCACGGCGTCCTTCTGCACGTGCGCCTCGCGGATGTTGCCGTAGCCCCCCGCGATCATGATCGGCTTGTGATAGCCGCGCCGGCGCCCGTCGGCGGTGACCTGCTCGAAGCTGCGGAAGTAGCCCGCGAGATTCGGCCGGCCGAATTCGTTGTTGTAGCGGGCAGCGCCGATGGGCGCTTCCAGCATGATCCGGAGCGGGCTCGCCATGTTGGCCGGCGCGCTGTCGGGCTGTTCCCACGGCCGGGCGGCATCGGGCATGCGGAGATTCGAGACCGAGAAGCCGCAAAGGCCGGCCTTGGGCCGCGCGCCGCGCCCGGTGGCGGCCTCGTCGCGGATCTCGCCGCCGGCGCCGGTGGCCGCGCCGGGGTCGGGCGAGATGCCGGTCGGGTGGTTGTGCGTCTCCACCTTCATGAGCAGGTGCACCGGCTCGTCCACGCCCTGCCAGCGCCCGTCGGCATCGCGCAGGTAGCGCATGGCGTGCGCGCCGGCCACCACCGCGGCGTTGTCCTTGTACGCCGACAGCACGCCGCCGGGCGTGGCGGCGTGCGTCATGCGGATCATCTCGAACAGGCTGTGCGGCTGCTCCGCGCCATCCACGGTGAAGCGGGCGTTGAAGATCTTGTGCCGGCAGTGCTCGGAGTTGATCTGCGCGAACATCATCAGCTCGGCATCGCTGGGGTCGCGACCGGCGCCGGCGTAGTGCGCGGCGAGGTAGTCGATCTCCTCGTCGGACAGCGCCAGACCCCACTCGTCGTTGGCGCGCGCCAGCGCCGCGCGCCCCTCGGCGGCCAGCGGCACGCGCACCAGCGGCCGCGCCGCCGGTGCGACGAACAGGCCGTCGAGCGCGGCGGGGTCGTCGAGCAGGCTCTCGGTCATCGGATCATGGAGCGCGCCGGCCGCTGCGTCGGTCAGCGACGCGCCCAGTCCGGTGATCAGGCGGCCGCGCTCGATGCGCCGGGCCGCGACGCCGCATACCCGGGCGATATCGGTGGCCTTGCTGCTCCACGGCGACAGCGTGCCGACCCGCGGCGTGGCGTAGCGCGTGCCGGCGCTACGCGGCAGCGCCGACGGCTCGACCGGCTCCGGTCCGCCGAGCAGCGCGCGCAGCGCGCCGTCGTCGCCCTCGGCACCGTCGACCAGGAAGAGCTCGCGGACGGCGAGCGCCTCGGAGGCGGCGCCGTGCTCCGCGAGCGTGCGCGCAAGCGCATCGCGCCGGAAGTCGGAGAGCGCCGGTGGGCCGAGATAGATGCGGGGCATGGGGTGTCCTGATGCGGTCCCTGGGGTTCTATACGGCCCGCCAGGCGAGACCGTCGTCCTGATACGCGACGCCCAGCCAGTCGGGCGTGCAGCCGAGCGCCTCGGCAGCGACGCCGCGGGCGCGCTCGGGCGTGTTGTTCTGCTCGGAGAGATGCGTGAGCACGACGTGCCGCAGCCGGCTGGTGTCGACGGCGCCGAGCAGCTGTGCCGACTGATGGTTCGACAGGTGCCCCAGGCTGCCGCCGACGCGCAGCTTCAGCGCCGCCGGATAGGGCCCTTCCGCGAGCATGTCGGGATCGTGGTTGGCCTCCAGCAGGAGCGCGTCCAGCCCGCTCAGACAGGCGACCATGTGCTGCGTGATGTGCCCGGCGTCGGACAGCACGCCGAGCCGGTGGGCGCCGTCGGTGACCACGAACTGGCTGGGCTCGCGGGCGTCGTGCGGCACCGGCAACGGATGCAGCGACAGCCCGTCGATGGCGAAGGGAGTGTGCGGGTCGTAGCGTTCCGGCTCGGGCATGGTGGCGGCAATGCGCGCCGGAAGCGCAGCGCGCGTGCCGGGCGTCATCCATACCGGGATGCCGTGGCGGCGCGCGAGCATGCCGGCGCCGCGGACGTGATCACCGTGCTCGTGGGTCACGACGATGGCGGAGAGGCTCCCGGGCGCCACGCCGAGACGCTCGAGACGTCTCTCGGTCTCGCCGAGATTGAAGCCGCAGTCGATGAGGATGCGGGTGCGGCCGTCGTCGATGAGCGTGGCATTGCCACGGCTGCCGCTACCCAGGATCGCGAAGCGCAGACCGGCCACCGGTGGCTCAGTTGCCCGAGCCGTGCGGGCCGAACATGGGCAGGGTCGTGACCTTGCCGCTCTCGCCCTGGGCGTCCGAGATCCGTGCCTTGCCGCGATGCTGCACCTGATCGATGCGCACCACCTGGTGAACCGGGACGAAGAAGCGCTCGACGCCCTCGAACTCGGCCTGGAGCTTCTCCTCGCTGGGATCGATCACGACCTGGGTCTTCTCGCCGAAGACCAGCTTGCCGACCTCGACGAAGCCCATCATCGCCGAGTGCGAAACCTCGCGCGCGTAGATCTCGTAGAGCTTGCCCTGCTGAACGAAGCTGACGCGGTAGAGATGCTGCTGCGGCATGGCGGCGGAGATGGTCGGCAGCGGGAAACGGAATTCCGTGATTTTACAACACGGCTCCCGCCCGCCGCCCCAGCGGGTCAGCCCTGCCCGCGCCCTCCGCCCTGCCGCCGGCCGCCCGAGCGTGCGCGCGGCTTCTGCCCGCCGCCGTCGCGGCGCTGCCCGCCACGCCCGCTCTTCCGGGCGGCGCCGGGCTTGCCCTGATTGCCGCGCGACCGCGGCTTGCTGCCGCTTCCGGGCCGCGGGGCCGCCTTCTTGCCCGCGCCCGGCGCCGGCTGCTCGGCCGGCGCCGAGGCCGGTGGCGCGAACCCGGCGACGTCGTAGGCCGGCAGCTTCCGCCCCAGATGGCGCTCGACCCGCTGCAGGTGCTCGACGTCCTCGGGCGTGACCAGGGCGATGGCGACGCCGGTCGCCCCCGCGCGGGCCGTGCGGCCGATGCGATGAACGTAGTCCTCGGGCACGTTCGGCAGATCGAAGTTGATGACGCTGGGCAGCAGCGGCACGTCGATGCCGCGGCCGGCGACGTCGGTCGCCACCAGCACGCGCGTGGTGCCGCCGCGGAAGGCGTCCAGCACGCGGGTACGCGCGCCCTGCGACTTGCCGCCATGCAGCGGCGCCGCCGGGATGCCGTCGGCGCTGAGCTGTCGCGCCACCTTGTCGGCGCCGTGCTTGGTGCGCGCGAAGACCAGCACGCGATCCCACTCGGGATGCTGCCCGATCAGCCAGGCGAGCAGCGCGCGCTTGTGCGCACGCGGCACGCGAATGCTGTGCTGGGCGACGCCTTCCGATGCCGGCATCTCCGGCGTGATGCTGACCTCGGCCGGCTCGCGCAGGAAGCGCTCGGCGAGCGCGCGCACGTCGTCGGCGAAGGTGGCGGAGAACAGCATGGTCTGGCGCACTTCGGGCAGCAGCTTGAGAATGCGCCGGAGGTCGTGGATGAAACCCATGTCGAGCATGCGGTCGGCCTCGTCGAGGACCACGTGCCGGACCGCGGAGAGCTTGACGGCACCCTGGGCATGCAGATCGAGCAGCCGGCCCGGCGTGGCAACGAGCAGGTCGATGCCGCGCGCCAGCGCCTGACTCTGCGGCCGCGGGCTGACCCCGCCGAAGACGGCGAGGTTGCGCACGTTGAGGCCGGCGCCGCTGGCCCGCGCCGACGCGGCGATCTGCGCGGCCAGCTCGCGGGTCGGCGCCAGCACCAGCGCACGCGGCGTGCGGGCGCCCGATGGCGCCGGCTCGCTGGAAAGCCGCTGCAGCAACGGCAGCACGAATGCCGCGGTCTTGCCGGTACCGGTCTGCGCGCAGGCGATGAGATCGCGCCCGGCGAGGATCTCGGGGATGGCGCGGGCCTGGATGGGCGTCGGGGCGGTATATCCGGCCTCGGCGCAGTTGCGCGTCAGCGCAGCGCCCAGACCGAGGGAGGAAAACGGCATGCGGAGCCCCGGCGCGCGGCGCGCCAGCGGGATGGAGGGCCGCGCACTATACGCGCCCGCGCGCGCCACGCCCAGCGTGCGGTACGACCGCCGCCGAAGCGGTGTAGAGCCACCAACTTGGTAACGGGCCGTTCAGGTGCGATATGGTGGCCGCGGCGGCCCGGGGGAGACGGGGCCGCGAGGGATCCATGGGAGCTTGAGTCCAGCCGGCTCGATTCGCCGATGGTGGCCGGCTGACGGAACAACGAGGAGAGAACGATGAGCGAAGACGTGGCAGAGAAGGTGCCGGACAATCCCGATGTCGACTACGAGATCGGGCAGGACAACATCCAGATCTTCGGTCTGGATATCCACAATCCGGTATTCGCGGTTTCCGGCGGCATTATCGTGCTGTTCGTGATCTACGCGATGCTGTTCAGCACGCACGCGGAGCACATGCTCGGCGACCTCCGGCCGTGGATCACGTCCACGTTCGACTGGGTGTTCATGGGGGCGGGCAACATCTTCGTGCTCTTCTGCCTGTTCCTGCTGGTATCGCCCTGGGGCAGGATCCGGCTGGGCGGACCCGATGCGGTCCCCGACTACGGATACGGGGGATGGTTCGCGATGCTGTTCGCGGCCGGCATGGGCATCGGCCTGATGTTCTTCGGCGTCCTGGAGCCGATGTACCACTTCCAGAACCCGCCGCTGGGCGTCGACCCGGCCGATACCCAGCGCGCGGTGGCCGCCGGCATGGCCGGCACCATCTTCCACTGGGGGCTTCACCCGTGGGCGATCTACGCGGTGGTGGCGCTGGCGCTGGCCTTCTTCACCTTCAACCGCGGCCTGCCGCTGACCATCCGCTCGGCCTTCTACCCGCTGCTCGGCAACCGGGTCTGGGGCTGGCCGGGGGACCTCATCGACATCCTCGCCGTCTTCGCCACCCTGTTCGGGCTGGCCACCTCGCTGGGGCTCGGCGCACAGCAGGCGGGCGCCGGTCTGAACTACCTGTTCGACACGCCCGAGGGCGTGCTCACGCAGGTCGTCCTGATCATCGGCATCACCACGGTGGCGCTGATCTCGGTCATGCGCGGTCTCGATGGCGGCGTCAAGCGCCTCAGCGAGATCAACATGGTGCTGGCGCTGGTGCTGCTGATCTTCGTGATCGCCGTCGGCGGCGCACTGGAGGTGTTCACCGGCTTCTTCGGCGCGGCCGCGGCCTACGCCCGCGAGATCGTGCCGCTGAGCAATCCGATCGGACGCGAGGACACCGACTTCATGCACGGCTGGACCACGTTCTACTGGGCCTGGTGGATCTCGTGGTCGCCCTTCGTCGGCATGTTCATCGCGCGCGTGTCGCGCGGCCGCACGGTGCGCGAGTTCGTGACCTGCGTGCTGCTGGTGCCGACCGTGGTGTCGATCCTGTGGATGACCGCCTTCGGCGGCACCGCCGTGCGCCAGTACCTGAACACCGGCTACGAGGGCGTGGCCAAGACAGTGAGCGACTACACCCCGGAGCTGTCGCTGTTCGCGATGCTGGAAGCGTTGCCGCTGACCGCGGTGACCAGCTTCATCGGCATCGTGCTGGTGATCGTGTTCTTCGTGACGTCCTCGGACTCGGGCTCGCTGGTCATCGACACCATCACCGCCGGCGGCAAGCTCGACGCCCCGGTCGCGCAGCGCGTGTTCTGGTGCACCTTCGAGGGTCTGGTGGCGATCGCGCTGCTGGTCGGCGGCGGCCTCGCCTCGCTGCAGGCGGCGGCCATCACCACCGGCCTGCCCTTCGCCATCGTGCTGCTCATCCTGACCTTCTCGGTCGCGCTCGGCTTGCGCAACGAGCTGCGCGAACAGAAGGCCGGTACCGCACCCACGCAGACCTGACGATGATGGCCGACCCGCTTCCCCGTCCTTCGGGGAAGCGGGTCGGCTCCGGGGTCCCGGTCCCGGCGCGCATCCGCCATCGACACCGCTGCCCCCTGCCCGCCGTCGCGGGCGCTCATCGGGGCGTTGCGATGGCGCGCCGCTACCCTTCGAGCGCTTCCCAGCGCGCGTAGGCCGCTTCCAGCTCCTCCGCGATGGCGCCGAGCCGCTGCTGCGTGGTCGCCGCGCGCTCGGGATCGTCGCGGTAGAGGGCGCCGTCGGCCAGCAGCAGTCCGAGTTCGGCCTGTTCGGCCTCGAGTGCTTCGATCCGCCGCGTCAGCCTGCGGACTTCGCGATCCTGTTCGGGCTTGCGCGGCGCCGATGCCGCCTTCTTCGACGCCCGGGCCGATGCCGGCGCGGTGCGCGCGCACTGGCGCTGCCAGTCGCTGTAACCACCGACCACGTCCTCGACGCGGCCACCTCCCGTGAAGACGAAGCTGCGCGTGGCAACGTTGTCGATGAAGGCACGATCGTGGCTGACCACCAGCACGGTGCCCTGGTACTCGATGAGCCGTTCCTCGAGCAGGTCCAGCGTCTCGACATCGAGATCGTTGGTGGGCTCGTCCAGCACCAGCATGTTGGAGGGTCTGGCGAAGAGCTGAGCGAGCAGCACGCGGCTGGTCTCGCCGCCGGAGAGCGACTTGACGGGACTGCGCGCGCGATCGGGAGTGAACAGGAAATCCTGCAGATAGCCGATGACGTGCTTGCGCCCCCCGGCCAGCTCGACGAAGTCACGCCCCTCGCCGATGTTGTCCGCGACCGAGCGCTCCGGATCCAGACCGGCGCGCAACTGATCGAAATAGGCGGTCTCCAGCTTCGTGCCGAGACGGATGCGGCCCGACTGCGGCTCGATCTGTCCCAGCAGCAACCGGAGCAGCGTGGTCTTGCCGACGCCGTTGGGGCCGATGAGACCGATCTTCTCGCCGCGCAGGATGGTCGCGGTGAAGTCGCGCACCACCGACTGCTTCTCCCAGGCGAAGGCGACGTTCTCGGCCTCCACCACCAGCTTGCCGGAACGCTCGGCCTCCGAGACGCTGATCCGCGCCCCACCCTGACGCTCGCGGCGCTGCGCCGCCTCTGCGCGCATCGCCTGCAGCGCGCGCACCCGGCCCTCGTTGCGGGTGCGCCGCGCCTGGATGCCCTTGCGGATCCAGACCTCCTCCTCGGCAAGCTTCTTGTCGAAGCGCGCGCGCTCGGCTTCCTCGGCGGCCAGCGCCTCGGCCTTGCGGGCGAGATAGGTGTCGTAGTCTCCTGGCCAGCTGGTCAGGTGGCCACGGTCCAGCTCGACGATGCGCGTGGCCAGCCGTCGCAGGAAGGCTCGGTCGTGGGTGATGAAGATCAGCGTCCCGGGCCATTCGAGGAGGAAGTCCTCCATCCAGCGGATGGCGTCGATGTCGAGATGATTGGTGGGCTCGTCGAGCAGCAGCAGGTCCGGCTCGGTGACCAGCGCGCGCGCCAGCGCCACCCGCCGGCGCTGTCCGCCCGAGAGCCGGTCGCAGCGCGCATCGCCGTCGAGGTCCATGCGCGACAGCACCGTTGCCACGCGGTTGTCGAGGGTCCAGCCGTCGGCCGCCTCCACGGCGGCCTGGGCCCGGGCCAGGGCATCGAGATCGTCCGGCTCCTCGCTGATCAGGCGGTGATACTCGGCCACGGCGCGGCCGGCCTCGCCCAGCCCCTCGGCCACCACCGTGTAGACCGGCTTGGGCTCGCGAGCGGGCAGACTCTGCTCCAGCCGGGCCACGCGCAGGCTGCCCTGATGCCGGATCTCGCCGCTGTCGACCGCCACTTCGCCGGCGAGCACCTTCAGGAGGGTCGACTTGCCGGTGCCGTTGCGGCCGACCAGGCAGACGCGCTCGCCCCGCTCGATGGCGAGGTCGACGCCGTCGAGGATCGCGGTGGTGCCGAAGAATAACTCGAGTTGCTGGGCCTGAAGCATGGGAGGTCTGGATGTGGGAAAGAGACTGGAACCACAGATTTCACAGATTGCACCGATTATTTTCGGTTCTGGTGTGCGCTGGCGAAGCCAGCGCCACCAGCAAAAAAATCCCGAAAATCTATGTAATCTGTGGCTAACCCGCTTTTGACGCCAGCTCTCGGCGCGTCACCCGGATTCGAGCGTCTCGGCAGCCTCCAGCCAGAGCGCCTCGACCTCGGCGAGGCTGGCGCGCAGCTCGCTGCGCTCGCGCTCGAGACGGGCGATCTTCTGCTTCTGGCTGCCGTCGTAGAGCGCGGGATCGGCGAGCTCGGCCTCGATCGCCTGCAGCTTCTGGTTCTGGCGTTCCATGTCGCGCTCGAGCCGCCGTACGGTCGCGCGCAGGGACTTGGTCTCCTGCGCGCTGCGCGCGGGCTTGCTGCCGCCGTCGCCGGCACCGTCGCGGCTGTCGCTGGAGAGCAGCCAGCGTGCGTAGTCGTCGAGATCGCCGTCGAAGGGGCGGCATCCGCCACCCGCCACCAGCCACAGCCGGTCGCAGGTCGTGCCCACCAGATGGCGGTCGTGGGTGACCAGCACCATGGCACCCTCGAAGCTGAGCAGCGCTTCCTCCAGCGCCGAGCGCATGTCCATGTCGAGATGGTTGGTGGGCTCGTCCAGCAGCAGCAGGTTGGGTTGCTGGTAGACCAGCATCGCCAGGCCGAGGCGCGCCTTCTCGCCGCCCGAGAGCGGTGCAATGGGCTGGAAGACACGGTCGCCCTGGAAGTGGAAGCGCCCCAGCCAGTTGCGCAACGGCTGATCGCGCGCCTCGGGATCGAGCCGCTGCATCAGCAGCATCGGCGACGCCCGGGGGTCGAGCGCATCGACCTGGTGCTGGTCGAAATAGCCCACGCGCAGTCCGGGTGCCCGCATGAGCTGGCCGGAGGCGGGCTGCAGCCGCCCGCCCATGAGCTTGACCAGGGTCGACTTGCCGGCACCATTGCGACCGAGCAGACCGACGCGGTCGCCCGGCTCCAGTCCGAGCTTGAGATCGCGCAGCACCGTGGTGTCGCCGTAGGCCGCGCGCGCGCCGTCCATGCGCAGCAGGGGCGACGGCACGCTGTCCGCCTTCGGAAAGCTGAAGCGGAACTCGGCCTCGGCGCGCACCGGCGCCACCTGCTGCATGCGCTCCATCGCCTTGAGGCGGGACTGCGCCTGCCGCGCCTTGGTGGCCTGGGCGCGGAAGCGGTCGACGAAGGCCTGCATGTGCGCCAGCTGGGCCTGCTGCTTGGCGTGCTGCGCGGCCTGCTGGGCGAGATGCTCGGCGCGCTGGCGCTCGAAGCTGGAGAAGTTGCCGTCGTACAGGGTGACCGCCCCGTTGCCGATGTGCAGCGTGTGATCGGTAACGGCGTCGAGGAAGTCGCGATCGTGCGAGACCACCACCAGCGTGCCCTGGAAGTGGCGCAGCCATTCCTGCACCCAGAGCACGGCATCCAGATCGAGGTGGTTGGTCGGCTCGTCGAGCAGCATGAGATCGGCGCGGCGCATCAGTGCCTGCGCCAGATTCAGGCGCATGCGCCAGCCGCCCGAGAACGCCGAGACCGGCGCTTCCTGCACGGCGGTGTCGAACCCGAGTCCGTCGAGCAGCCGTGCCGCACGCGAGCGCGCGGCGTAGCCGCCGATGGCATGCAGGCGCTCGTGGATGCGGCCGATGGCCTCGCCGTCGCCGGCGGCATTGGCCGGCTCCAGCTCGGCCTCCAGCCGGCGCAGCTCGACGTCGCCATCCAGCGCGTAGTCCAGTGCCGACTGCGCCAGCGCCGGCGTTTCCTGCGCCACGGTGGCGATGTCGATCCCGCGCTGCAGGCTCAGATCGCCCTGATCGGGGCTGATCCGGCCCAGCATCATCTCGAACAGGCTCGACTTGCCGCAGCCGTTGCGCCCGACGAGCCCCACGCGCCAGCCCGCGTGCAGGGTAAAGCCGGCATCGGAGAACAGGACGTGCTCGCCGCGACGGAGCGTGAGGTGGGAGGCGGTGATCATGGCGCGCGCAGTGTACCGGCACGCCCGCGGTACGGGCGATCGACCGAGGGCCGTACTTCCGTAGGTCCCATCGCGCCACGCGGGCGCCCTGACAATACAACCGCACAATGCGGTGACAGTATATCAATATCGGGGCGGCGTCTCGATGCAAGCACGCGGAGACAACGCCGGAACACGGACGGGCGACCGGTCCATCCGGCTGAAACGAATACGCTGACCCCGCCCGACACCCGCAGTGTCACCGCTTCCCGATCTTGCGGACCGGGTTTCCCTCAGCCGTCCATCCCCGCATTCGCCCCCGGATCGCCCGGGCCCGTTCCGGGCGCCAGCGCCTCCACGGCAGCCTGCGCGGAAAGGTGCACGCGCCCGGAACCGAGCATGGCGGGGAGCGCGCTGCGGTTGAGCTGATCCTGTACCGGCCCCTTCACTTCCGCGAGATGCAGGTGAATGCCCAGCCTCGCGAGCTCGTCGTTGAGATGCTCCAGCATCTCGACGCCGCTGGCATCGACCGCGTTGACACCCGAGAGCACCAGCACGACATCGCGCAACGCGTGATCATGATGCGACACCAGCGCCTGCAGCGTGTCGTGCACGCGGGGGCTGCTGGCGAAGTAGAGCGACTCGTCGACGCGCACGATCAGCAGATGCGGCCAGGTCTCGACCACGTGGCGATGGATGTTGCGGAAGTGCTCGGTGTCCGGAACCCGGCCGATGACCGCGATGTGGGGCCGGCTGGTGCGGTACAGGAAAACCGCCAGCGCACAGGCCACGCCCAGCACCAGCCCGGCCTCGATGCCCAGCGCCAGCACACCCGCGATGGTGATCGCCTGGGCGGCGCCGTCGCCGCGGTCGAAGCGCCAGGTGCGCACCACGGACCCGAGATCGATGAGCTGCCATACCGCCACCACGATGATGGCCGACAGCACCGCGTAGGGCAGCGGCGCCAGCGCGCCGCCGAAGAACAGCGTGATGAGCAGTACCCAGCCGGCGGTCACGAGGGCGGCAAGCTGGCTGCGCGCGCCGGCGTCGAAGTTCACCATCGAGCGCGAGAAGCCGCCCGCCGCCGGCATCGCGCCGGAGAACGCCGCGGCGATGTTGGCGCCGCCCAGACCGACCAGCTCGCGGTCGGCGTCCACGGCCTCGCGCCGGCGCAGGGCCAGCGTGCGCGCAACCGATACGCTCTCGACATAGCCCACCAGCGCGATCAGAACGGCCGACGGCAGCAGTTGCCACCAGCCGGGCAGCCACCAGCCGGTGATCGAGAACCCCGGCAGATCGCCGGCTATCCGGCCGACCGTCCGGACGCCGGCCTCGTCCGCGCCGGTGAATGCGGAGATCGCCGTGGCGCCGATGACGATCGCCAGGGGCGCCAGACGGGCGACCATGCCGGCGCGCGCCTCCGGCATGCCCATGCCGGTCAGGGCGGCCACGAGTGGACGGCGCGCCAGGATCAGCAGTACCAGGCTGCCGACGCCGTAGAGCAGTGTCGGAGCATGGCCCTGATCCATACCGGCCGCGAGTTGACGGAGTTCGGCGGCGAAGTGCAGCCCGTCGGGTGTGTCGATTCCGGAAAGCCCGGCGAGCTGGGTGCCGATGATGAAGATCGCCGCACCGGTGACGAAGCCGGAAAGCACCGGGTGACTGACGAAATGCGTCAGCCAGCCCAGGCGCAGTGCCGCCATCGCCAGCAACACCCCGCCGCTGAGCGCCGCGAGCAGGACCGCACCCGCCACGTAGCGCGCGGCATCGTCACCGGCCCAGCCATGCAGCGCCGCAGCAACCATGGCCGCCGCCACTGCCACCGGACCGACCGCCAGGGTCCGGCTGCTGCCGAGCAGCGCGTACACCACCGGCGGCAGGATGCTCGCGTACAGCCCCATTTCCGGCGGCAGCCCCGCCAGCAGCGCATACGCCAGCGCCTGTGGCACGAGCAGCACCGCAGTGATGCTGCCCGCCAGCAGATCGTCGCCCGCGCGCGCCGGGGTGAGCGCGCGCAGGTCGTCGAGCAGCGTCAGGCGCACGGGCGGATCAGGCCTGTCCGCAGGCGAGGTTGGCAGGGATCGCTACATCCATCATCTTCGGGTCGGGGAGGTCGAGTCCGTTCATGATGGCGATGTACTCCGCTTCCGTCTTGCCCGCAAGTCGCGGGTTGTGCTGGCGCTCCTCGCCGATGCTCGAGGCGGTCCACCCCTTGTAGTCGTGCGCCGGCCAGACCAGGGCATCGTCGGGCAGCCGGAACAGCTTGTTGACGATGGAATCCCAGCTGCGATGCGGATCCCCGCCCTGGAAGTCGGTTCGACCGGTGCCGCGGATGAGCAGGACATCGCCGGTGAAGACGCCGCGCGGATCGTCCGGGTCGAGCACGAAGCTGAACGACTCGTTGGTGTGGCCGGGGGTATAGAGCGCGCGCAGGCGCACGCCATCCACATCGATGAGATCGTTCTCGCGCACGTGATCGGAAACGCACTCGGCCCGGGTGAACTCGCCCATGAGCGTGACGCAGCCGGTCGCATCGCGCAGGTCGCCCAGCGCCGTGACGTGATCGGCGTGGGTGTGGGTGTCGATGGCGCGCACGAGCTTGAGGTCGAGCTGCTCGATGGCGGTGAGGTACTGCGCCGCCTGCTCCTTGACCGGATCGATGATCAGACCCTCGCGGCCGACGCCGGAAGCGAGCAGGTAGGTATAGGTACTGGATGCGGGATCGAAGAACTGGCGGAAGAGCATGTCGGGGACTCCGTGGGGCATGCGTGCATTATATTCCATTATTGATATATTGTTATTCCACTAATGATAGTCTGCCCCCATCGCCCCGAGGTCGCCATGAATACTCCTCCCTCCCACGTCGTCGTCATCATCGGCGGCGGCGCCGCCGGCATGACCGTGGCCGCGCTGCTGAAGCGGGCGCGCCCCGATCTCGACATCGCGCTCGTCGAGCCCAGTGACACGCACTACTATCAACCGGCATGGACGCTGGTCGGCGGCGGTGCCTACGACATCGCCGCAACCGGGCGGCCGATGGCCGACTTGGTGCCCGAGGGCGTGCGCTGGCTGCAGCAGCGCGCGGTCGCCGTCGACCCCGAGGCGCGGACGGTGGCGCTCGCCGACGGCACCCGCGTCGGATACGGCTGGCTGGTGGTCGCTGCCGGCATCCGGATCGACTGGGACGCCATCCCCGGGCTGCAGGAGAGCCTCGGCCGCAACGGCGTGACCAGCAACTACCGCGTGGATATGGCGCCGTACACCTGGGCGTGCATCCAGCGCTTCAGCGGCGGACGCGCCCTGTTCACGCAGCCGCAGATGCCCATCAAGTGCGCGGGCGCACCCCAGAAGGCCATGTACCTTGCCGCCGACCATCTCCGTCGCAATGCGGTTCCGGCCGACATCCGCTTCGCACTGCCCGGTCAGGCGATGTTCGGCGTGCCCTTCTATGCCCGAGCGCTCGATGAAGTGGTGGCCCACTACGGCATCGCACCGATGTTCGGGCACGAGCTGATCGCGGTGGACGGCGACGCACGACGGGCTCGCTTCCGGGTCACCGAGGGCGAGAGCACCCGCGAGACCGATCTCGCGTTCGACATGCTCCACGTGGTACCGCCCCAGTCGGCACCGGCCTTCCTGCGCGAGAGCGCGCTGGCCGACGCCGGTGGCTGGGTCGATGTCGACCGCCAAACCCTGCGCCACGTGCGCTACCCGCAGGTCTTCGCGCTGGGGGACTGCAGCAATACGCCCAACAGCAAGACGGCGGCGGCGGTGCGTGCGCAGGCCCCGGTACTGGCGGCCAACCTGCTTTCCGCCATGGAGGACCGCGATGCGGTCGAGCACTACGACGGGTATGCCTCCTGTCCGCTCACCACGTCGAAGGGGCGTGTGCTGCTCGCGGAATTCGGCTACGACGGGCGCCTGATGCCCAGCTTCCCGCTCGACCCGCGGCGCCCACGCAAGGCCTACTGGTGGCTCAAGCGCAGCTACCTGCCGCGGCTCTACTGGGCCATGCTGCGCGGCAACCTGGGTCCCGACTGGCACCGGGAGCGCAGTTTCGGAGATGCCCTGCCCGGATCGCTGAGGCCCTGATTCAGCGGCCATTCCGCGACGACGCGAAAAAATTCGCCTGCGCGTGGAACTCATTCCTGTCCCACGCGTCAGATGGGTTGATAGGCGCATAGCCCATCACGTGTCTCTCCAGACTCCGGAAGCTGTTCTCCCCGCTGGAAGCAGTCCGGTTCCCCCGCCCTCCCCCCGGGCGGGGATTTTTTTGCGCATTGCACGCCCGCCCCGGGGGATCGCTAGACTGGGTCGAACGGGCGGCCGGCCCACGAGCTGACGCCGCCATCCGGAGGGGACCGGGGAGCGCCGCGTGTTCACGTCCTGGCAGCTGCTGACTCTGGCCGGCATCTATGTCGGCGCGCTGTTCGTCATCGCGTGGGTGGCGGACCATCGGGCGCGCACCCGCCCGCGCCGCCAGCGCCCCTGGGCCTACGCGCTGGCACTCGCGGTCTACTGCACGGCGTGGACCTTCTACGGTGCCGTCGGACGAGCGGCCGACGACGGCTGGAGCTATCTCCCGATCTACCTGGGGCCGGCACTGGTCTTCGTGCTCGGCATGCCGCTGCTGCGCCGCCTCATCCGCATGTGCAAGACCGCACAGCTGACTTCGGTGGCCGACTTCATCGGCGCCCGCTTCGGCAACGATGCGCGCCTGGCCGCCGGTGCCACCCTGATCGCGCTGCTCGCCGGACTGCCCTACCTCGCGCTGCAGCTGCGCGGGATCTCGCTGGGCTTCGAGGTGCTGGCCAGTGACGGCGGCACCATGGGCGACGGTCTGCACGGCGTCACCCTGATCACCATCCTGCTGGCGGTGTTCGCGATGCTGTTCGGCACGCGCCACATCGCCAGCACCGAGAGCCACCACGGCATGGTGCTGGCGGTCGCGGTCGAGTCGCTGCTGAAGCTGCTCGCCTTCATCACCGTGGGCATCTTCGCCGTCTGGCGCCTGGGCGGCATCGGCGGCAGCGTGGAGGCGGTCTCGGCGCTGAGCGCGGTCGACATCGCCCAGTTCACGGCACCGCCGTTCTGGGTACAGACGGTGCTGGCCGGGGCGGCGGTGATCGTGCTGCCGCGGCAGTTCCACCTCATGGTCGTGGAGAACACCGGCGAGCGCGAAGTGCGCCGGGCACGCTGGCTGTTCCCGCTCTACCTGCTGGTGTTCGCCGGCTTCGTCCTGCCGCTGGCGGCGGCGGGCGTCGCGCTCGGCGACGTGGATGCGGACCGCTTCGTGCTCGCGCTGCCGCAGGCGGGCGACGCGCCGGCGATTGCGTTGCTGGCCTTCCTGGGGGGATTCTCGGCCGCCACCGGCATGGTGATCGTGTCCTGCGTGGCACTCGCGACCATGCTCAGCAACGAGCTGATCCTGCCCGCGATGCTGCGCGGCCGCGGCTACCAGCGCGCCGAGCAGAACCTGGGTGCCCTGCTGCTGCGCACGCGACGCCTGACCATCGTGGCGCTGCTGCTCGCCGCATGGCTCATCGACCGCCTGATGCTGACCCAGCTGCCGCTGGCCCTCATCGGCCTGCTCAGCTTCAGCGCCATCGCCCACCTCGCTCCTCCGGTGGTAGCGGGCGTGCTCTGGCCGCGCGCCAACCGCAACGGCGCCGTCGCGGGACTGGTGGGCGGCATGTCCGTCTGGATCGTGACCACGCTGCTGCCGTCCACGATCCCTGCCACGGCCACCGAAGTGGTGGCCCAGGACATCATCGTCAGCGGCAGCGCGTGGAGCCTGGCGGTGCACGTGGCGCTGCTGGTCATCGGCTCGCTGTTCGGTGCACCGACACTGACCGAGCAGGCCCATACCGCGCGCCTGATGGGGCTGCGCGAGCCCGAATCGAGCGGCGCGCGCAGCGGCAGCATCAGCATCAGCGATCTGGTGGTGCTGCTGGAGCGCTTCTTCGGCACCGAGCGCACACGCGCCTTCATCGCCGAGTACGGTGAGCGCCGCGAAGCACCGTGGCGCATGCGCGGCAGTGCCGACGCCGAGTTCATCCGCTTCTGCGAAAGCTGTCTGGCGAGCGCGCTGGGCGCTTCGTCGGCCCGCGTGCTCATCGAGCGCCTGCGCCACCCCGGCACCGGCGAGGTCATCGACATCATCGAGCAGACCTCGCGCGCGGTGCGCTTCAACCGCGATCTGCTCCACGCCACCCTGGATCACATGGACCAGGGCGTGAGCGTGGTCGACCGCGACCTGCGCCTGACCGCGTGGAACGACGCCTACGCCAAGCTCTTCGACTATCCCGACGACCTGCTGCGCGAAGGTACGCCGGTGGAGAAGCTGGTGCGCCACAATGCCGAGCGCGGCCTGCTCGGCGACACGCCGGAGGACGCCGCCGTGAAGCGCCGGCTCGCGCATCTCCAGCACGGCACGCCGTACCGCCACGAGCGCCGCATGCCGGACGGCCGGGTCATCGAGATCGCCGGCAACCCGATGCCGGGCGGCGGCTTCGTCAGTACCTTCTCGGACATTACCGCCTACAAGCGCGCCGAATCGATCTTGCAGCGCGTCAACGAGGAGCTCGAGCAGCGGGTTGCGGACCGCACCCGCGAGCTGACGGACGCGGAAGCGGATGCCCACCGCGCCCGCCAGGAGGCCGAGGCCGCCAACCTCTCCAAGACCCGTTTCCTGGCCGCGACCACGCACGATCTGGCGCAGCCGCTCAACGCCGCACGCCTGTTCAATCACGCCCTGGAGCAGGCCGAGGACGGCGAGACGCGCGGCGCCGCCCGCAACATCGGCCGCTCGCTGGCGGCCATGGAACAGCTGCTGGAGGGCCTCTCCGACATATCGCGACTGGATGCCGGCGCCCAGAAGACCGATATCCGCGCCTTTCCGGTGCAGACCCTGCTCGACACCCTGGCCACGGAATGCCGCGCCATCGCCGAGGAGCGCGGCCTGGTGCTGCGCACCGTTCCGTGCTCGGCCTGGATCCGCAGCGATGAAGTGCTGCTCCGGCGCATCATCCAGAACCTGCTGACCAACGCCCTGCGCTATACCGGTCGCGGCCGCGTGCTGCTGGGATGTCGCCGACGGGGCGGCGCCCTGATCATCGAAGTATGGGATACCGGTCCCGGCATCCCGGCGGACAAGCGACGCGAGATATTCGAGGAATTCCGCCGCCTGCATCCGCACGAACCCCATGCCGAGCGCGGGCTCGGCCTCGGCCTGGCGATCAGCGAACGCATCGCGCGGCTGCTCGGTCACGAGCTGTCGCTGGACTCGCGCATGGGCAGCGGCTCGGTATTCCGGGTGCACGTCGACCGCGCGGCCACCGCCGCAATCCCCGATGTCCCATCGCGGCCACGCACGGTCGCGCACGATTTCCAGGGCGCGACCGTGCTGTGCGTCGACAACGACCCCGACACGCTCGCCGCGACGGCGGCCCTGCTCGCGCGCTGGGGATGCAGCGTGCACACCGCCGCGGACGGCGATCAGGCTCTTGCGGCGTGCCCGACGGCGCCCGACGCCGTGCTGATCGACTATCACCTGGACGACACCACCGGTGATGCGGTGATGGAGCGCCTGCGCCGCTACTGGCAGTGCGCGCCACCCGCCGCGCTGGTCACCGCCGACCACTCGGCCGCCGCGCGCGAAGCCGCCACGCAGGTCGAGATGCGCTTCCTCGCCAAACCGGTCAAGCCGGCGGCCCTGCGGGCGCTGCTCAGCCGGATGCTGCCGGCGCGTCGGCCGCGACCCGCGGCGGATGGATCTGCAGCCGCTCGGCAATGACCGCGGCCTGGGTACGACTGTACAGACCGAGCTTGCGCAGGATGGCGGTGACGTGCGCCTTGACGGTGGCCTCCGAGACATCGAGTTCGTAGGCGATCTGCTTGTTGAGCAGACCGCCGGCGATCATCATCAGCACGCGGAACTGCTGCGGCGTCAAGCTGGCGAGACGCTCGGCGAGCTCGATGTCCCCGCCGTCGCTGTCCTCGTCGTCGCTTTCGGGAAACCAGAGATTGCCGTCACGCACCGCTGCCACGGCCTCGGCGATGACCTCCAGATTGGCGGACTTCGGAATGAAGCCCGACGCTCCGAAGTCGGCGGCACGCCGGACGACATCGGCGCCCTCGGCGGCGGAGACCACGATCACCGGCACGCTCGGATGATGACCGCGCAGGAAGACCAGCGACGAGAAGCCGTGCGCACCCGGCATGTGCAGATCGAGCAGCACGAGATCGGCCTCCGGGCATGCATCCACCGCCGACTCCAGCGCGGCCATGTCCTGCGCCTCGACCACCGCTGCTTCGGGCAGCAGCCGTCCCACCGTCTCGCGCAGGGCGGCGCGGAACAGCGGATGGTCGTCGGCGACGATGACCGTGGCGGCCGCCGTGCTCATGCCTATCGCGCCTTGGCCTCCTCGACCAGCGTATCGACCACGCCCGGGTCGGCCAGCGTCGAGGTATCGCCCAGCGAGCCGTACTCGCCCTCGGCGATCTTGCGCAGGATGCGCCGCATGATCTTGCCGGAACGCGTCTTGGGCAGGCCCGGCGCGAAGTGCAGGATATCCGGCGACGCGATGGCACCGATTTCGTTGCGCACGTGCTGGATGAGCGCCTTCTCGAGCTCGGGCGAAGGCTCGGAGCCCAGCACCAGGCTGACGTAGGCGTAGATGCCCTGACCCTTGATGTCGTGCGGGAAGCCCACCACGGCGGCTTCGGCGACCTCGGCATGCGAGACCAGCGCCGACTCGATCTCGGCCGTGCCCATGCGATGGCCGGAGATGTTGAGCACATCGTCGACACGGCCCGTGATCCAGTAGTAGCCGTCCTCGTCGCGCCGCGCGCCGTCACCGCTGAAGTAGCGGCCCGGATAGGTACTGAAGTAGGTGGTGACGAAGCGCTCGTGATCGCCGTAGACGGTCCGCATCTGCCCCGGCCAGGAGTCGAGGATCACCAGATTGCCGTCGGTGGCGCCTTCCAGCAGATGGCCGTCGTTGTCGACCAGCGCCGGCTGGACGCCGAAGAATGGCCGCGTCGCGGAGCCCGGCTTCAGATCGGTGGCACCGGGCAGCGGCGAGATCAGGATGCCGCCGGTTTCGGTCTGCCACCAGGTATCGACGATCGGGCAGCGGCTGTCGCCGACCACCCGGTAGTACCACTCCCAGGCTTCGGGGTTGATCGGCTCGCCGACCGTGCCCAGCACGCGAAGGCTGCCGCGGTCGCACTTCGTCACCGGCTCGTCACCCTCGCGCATGAGCGCGCGGATGGCAGTGGGCGCGGTGTAGAAGATGTTGACCTTGTGCTTGTCGCAGACCTGCCAGCAGCGGCTGGAATCGGGATAGGTCGGCACGCCCTCGAACATCAGCGTGGTCGCGCCGTTGGCCAGCGGGCCATAGACGATGTAGCTGTGCCCGGTCACCCAGCCGACATCGGCCGTGCACCAGTAGATCTCGTCCTCGCGATAGTCGAAGACGTACTCGTGCGTCATGCTGGCGTAGACCAGATAGCCGCCGGAGGTGTGCAGCACGCCCTTGGGCTTGCCGGTGGAGCCGCTGGTGTAGAGGATGAACAGCGGATCCTCGGCGTTCATCTCCTCGGGCGGGCAGTCGATGGAAGCGGCCGCGGTGGCCTCGTGGTACCAGACATCCCGGCCGTCGGACCAGCCGATGTCACCGCCGGTGCGCTCGACCACCACGACCTTCCGCACGCTGGCGGCGCCGGCCTGCTCCAGCGCCTTGTCGACGTTCGCCTTGAGCGGAATCCTGCGCCCGCCGCGCACGCCCTCGTCGGCGGTGATCACCCACTTCGAGCCGCAGTCCTCGATGCGGCCGGCGAGCGCGTCCGGCGAGAAGCCACCGAAGACCACCGAATGAATGGCGCCTATGCGCGCGCAGGCCAGCATGGCCACGGCTGCCTCGGGAATCATGGGCATGTAGATGGTGACGACGTCACCCTTGGCGACACCCATGTCGCGCATCGCGCTGCCCAGCCGGCAGACCCGATCAAACAGCTCGCGGTAGGTGATGCGGGCATCGTCGGTGGGCTCGTCGCCCTCCCAGATGATCGCGGTCTTGTCGCCGCGCGTCTCCAGGTGCCGGTCGATGCAGTTGGCGGCCACGTTGAGCGCGCCGTCGTGGAACCAGCGGATGTGCAGATCGGAAGCGTCGTAACTGACGTCCTTGATCTGCGAATAGGGCTTCATCCAGTCGACGCGCTTGCCGTGCTCGGCCCAGAACGCTTCCGGATCGCGCACCGAGTCCGCGTACATGCGCTCGTAGCCTGCGGCGTCGATCTTGGCGCCCTCGCGCCAGGCGGGCTGGACGGGATGGACATTGCTGCTCATCGGCTGAGGCTCCTCTGCTTTCTCGGTATGTATCAGCGCCCCCTTTATACAAGCTGTGGCAGGGACAGGCCATCCGACCATGGTCGACCGGCGGGAGCACGGGCGCGCCGTGACGGGCCGTGGCCGCGCGTTCGACCTTTGGCTAATGGACGCACCCTCTTTGTGCATTCGATGCTGCCGGCGCTGGATGCAAACCTACAAGAGGAGACACGCCATGCACAGCAAGCTCACCGGCATTCCGGCCGCCATCGCGACCACCTGTCTGCTCGCGGCGGGTCCGGCCGCGGCGGTATCCACCACCTTCGGCGACACCGAGTTCTCGCTCGGTGGCTACATCAAGCTCGACGCGGTCTACTCCAGCTACTCGGACGCGCCCGGCGGCAATGCCCCGGCGGACCGCGGGCGTGCCTTCACCATCCCGGCCCTGATCCCGGTCGAGTCGGCCGGAAGCGACCGCGACGGCGCCACCGACTTCACGGCGCGCGAATCGCGCTTCAACATCGGCACCACCACCAGCAAGAACGGCCACCGCATCAAGACCTTCATCGAGGTCGATTTTCTCGACCCCGCATTCGACGGCGCGCTCGCGAACGAGGAGCGCCTGGTCAACAGCTCGAATCCGCGCATGCGGCATGCCTTCGTGGCCTGGGACGACCCCAACGGCAACAGCTGGCTGTTCGGCCAGACCTGGTCGACCTTCATGGATCTGGGTGCCTATCCGGACCTGCTCGACTTCATCGGCCCCTCCGAAGGCATGACCTTCATCCGGCAGACCCAGGTGCGCTACACGCGCGGCCCGCTGCAGATCGCGCTGGAGAACCCGGAGACCACGGTGCTGCCGAACGCGAACACCGGTGGCGGCGGCTTCAACGACAACGAGAACCTGCCCGACCTCGTCGGCAAGCTGCGCTTCACGCGCAGCGACGGCAGTCTGGTCAGCTTCAGCGCGCTGGTCCGCCAGCTCGACGGCGACGGCATCACGCCCGGCGGCGACAAGGAGATCGGCTACGGCATCAATGTCTCCGGCAAGAAGATGCTGGGACGGGACGACATCCGCTTCCAGGCCAACTTCGGTGACGGCATCGGGCGCTACCTCGGCCTCAATACCGCCCGCGCCGCGGTCATCGACGACACCGGCGAGCTCGACACCATCCAGGCCTTCGGCGGCTACATCGCCTATCGGCACATCTGGACGCCGCGCTGGCGCTCGAATCTCAGCTACGGCTACTTCAGCGCCGATCACGACGTCGCCTTCAGCGGCAACGGCGTGACCAAGGAGGCGCAGAGCGTCAATCTCAACCTGCTGCACACGCCGGTCGAGAAGCTGACCGTGGGTGGCGAGCTGATCTACTCGGACCGCGAGCTGGAGTCCGGTGCGGACGGCAGCCTCGCTCGCCTGCAGTTCTCGGTGCGGTACGACTTCTGACGCGCATGACATGCCGCCGAACAGTGCCCGGCCCGGCGCCGGGCACTGTTCTTCGCGGCGAGGAGCCCGCACACTGGATGCTTCCCGTGTCAGCGAGAATCGCCGGTCCGTGAGTGCTGCACCATCCACCGACCCGCCGCAGCCCGAGGCCGGTGCACGGCCCGACGAAGGCGCCCTGCACGGCAAGCGCGTCCTGGTCGTCGACGACGAACCCGCCATCCGCGAATGCCTCGCCTTCCTGCTGGGCCGTCACGGCATCGACGTGGCGTGTGCCGCGGACGGCGACGCGGCGCTGGCGGCGATACGCGCCCGCCCACCCGATCTCGTCATCCTGGATGTCGTCATGCCGGGCACCGACGGCCATCAGGTCTGCCGTGCCGTGCGCGCGGATCCCGCCACCGCGCGCATGCCGGTCATCATGCTGAGCGCGCGGGACGGCGAGGCCGAGCGGCGCAAGGGTCTGGCGATGGGAGCGGACGACTACGTCACCAAGCCGTTCTCCACCGGCAATCTCCTGCGCCGCGTCGAAGCGCGGCTGGTCGCGGAATGACCCTCTCCGCGCTGCAGCGCACCGTCCTGCTCGCCTGCGCCTGGTGCACCGCGATGCTCGCCGGATCCGCGGTCCTGGCGTGGCTGGCCCTGGCGCCTGCCACGCGCGCTGTCGTCGCCGGCGATGCGCGCGCCGGGCTTCTGGCACTACTGGCACTCGCTGCGGTGGGCGCATCCTGCGCAGGCATTGCCGCGCTCCTGCGCCCCCACATCGGCACCGTGCCGCGGGTGGCGTACGCGCTGGACGTCATCCGCGAGACCAACCCGTCCTTCCGGCTCACGCGCGAGGCGCCGCGCGAGCTGGTGCGCGCGGTGAATGCGCTGGCCGAGCATCATCAGTACCGGATGGGCACCGTGGAGAACCAGATCCGCGAGGCGACCGACCAGCTCGCCGATGAGCGCGACCTGCTCGCGGCGCTGCTGGCGCAGATGCGCGACCCGGTGCTGGTCTGTGCCGACGACGGTCGCATCCTGCTCTACAACCCGCCGGCCCGCGAACTGCTCAGCGGCGAACAGGCGGCCTTCGTGGGCCTGGGACGCTCGGTGTTCACGCTGTTCCGGCGCAGCATCATCCTGCACTGTCTCGACCGGCTCGCCGATCAGCGCGCGCGCGACGGCGAGCGCGCGAGCGTCGCCGCCATCATCAGCACGCGCGATGGCCGCTTTCTGCGGGCACGTTTCAGCCCGCTTCAGCAGGGCCACCTCAACGGCTTCTTCCTCAGTCTCGCGGAGGCCGAGAACGTGGCCGGCGCGCCGGTCGACGGGACCCCCACGTCCGGCGACCGCGCGCGCGAGGCGCTGGTGCGGTTGACCGGCGTGCGCGCCGCCGTCGAGTTGCTGCGCGACTACCCGGACATGAGCGCCGCCGAGCGCGACCGCTTCGTGGCCCTGCTCGACGCCGAGAGCGGGGCGCTGGAGGCCGCACTGCAGCAGGACCAGCGGGTCCGCCGCGAGGCGCTGCGCGCGCGCCTGCCCCTGGAGGAGATTCCCGCCGAGACGCTCTGCGCCGTCGTGCAGCGGCGCGTGATGCGCGGCGTCGAGGCCGACGTACCGGTGACGGTCGCCGAGCGCAGCGACTGGATCCGCGCCGACAGCTACGCGCTGGCGGCGGCGGTGCGCTTCGTCGCCGGGCGCGTGCGGGCGGACCTCGGCGGCGCCGGCTTCCGGCTCCATCTGCACCGCGGCGAGCAAGGCCATGCCGCGCTCGATCTCGCCTGGGACGGATCTCCGGTGCCACCGGAACACTGGCGGCACTGGGCCGCACAACCCGTGCAGGCCGGAGACGGCGCCCTGCCCTACTCGCTCGCCGAGGTCGCCAGACGCCACGATGGCGAGAGCTGGCCCGGAGCGGACGCATCGGTGCGCTGGCTGCTGCCCCTGGCGACACCGCCGGAGCATCAGCCTGCCGGCGAGGGTGACGCCCGCGACACGCGCCCGGAGTTCTACGACTTCAACCTGTTCGATACCGCGCGCGCCGCCGGTGACCTCAGCGAGCGGCCGCTGCGCGAACTCATCTGCACCGCCTTCGACACCGAGACCACCGGCCTGGAACCGGCGGCAGGGGACGAGATCATCGCGCTCGGCGCCATCCGGGTGGTCAATGGCCGCATCCTGAGTCAGGAGGTATTCGAGTCCTTCGTCGCAAGCCGACGGCCGATCGCGCCCAACGCACAGCAGATTCACGGCATCACGCCGAGCATGCTGCGCGATGCACCCGCCGCCGACACGGTGCTGCCCCGGTTCGCGGACTTCTGCGAGGACACGGTGCTGCTGGCCCACAACGGCGCCTTCGACCTCAGCTTCCTGAGCCGGCAGGGAGCGCCTTTCGGACTCGCCTTCCGGCAGCCGGTCCTGGACACCCTGCTGCTGTCGGCCGTGCTCTACCCCGAACGCGAGGGCCACGCCCTGGAGGCCATCGCCGAACGCGTCGGCGTTTCGGTCGTGGGCCGGCACACCGCGCTGGGCGATGCCATCGTCACCGCCGAGATCTTCGTGCGGCTCATCCCGCTTCTCGAGTCGCGCGGCATAGAGACCCTGGGCGACGCGCTGTCGGCGTCGCAGGAGACCTGGTATGCACGGCTCCGCTACTGAGGCACCCGCCGGCGAGTCGGTACGGATCTATCGCGGCACGCGCGACCGCGTGCAGGCGATCGCCGACGCCTTCATCGAAGCCCCCGCGGTCAGCGTGGTGGCGGCGCGGGCGGCCGATGCGCGCGAGCTCGGCTTCACGCTGCTCGCCGAGGGCATGGCGGCGGTGCATCTCACCCGCATCGTCGCCGAGCTCAACGATGTCATGACGCAGCGACTGCTGCGCCTGATCGCGCAACGCCATGATCTGGACGGCATTCGCTGGTGCTGGATGGCGCTGGGCAGCGAGGGCCGTCTCGAACAGACACTGCACACCGATCAGGACAACGCGCTTATCTTCGAGGCCGAGGACATCGAGGAAGCCCGCGCCCGTCTGCTGCGCTTCGCGCGCGAGACCAACCAGGCACTCGCGCGCTGCGGCTTCCGGCTGTGCCCCGGTGACATCATGGCGGGCAACCCGCGCTGGTGCCTGACCGCCGCGGAGTGGCGCGAGCGCTTCGGCCAGTGGGTCGATACCGGCGACCCGGAAGCGCTGCTGCACGGTGCGATATTCTTCGATTTCCGCGCGCTGCACGGCGAAACGCGGATGGTCGATGCGCTGCGCGACTGGCTGTCCGAGCATGTCGCGGAGAAGCCGCTGTTCCTGCGCCAGATGAGCGAGAATGCCCTGCGCAACCGGCCGCCCGTGGGCCTGTTCGGCGCGCTATCGCCCCTTGCCCGGCTGGTCGGACGTCAGCGCCGCTTCGACGTCAAGCTGCACGGCGTATCGCCGTTCTCCGACGTTGCGCGCGTACTGGCGCTGTCGCGCGGGCTGAGCGCCACCAACAGCAGCGAGCGTCTGCTGGGGTGGGCGCGACGACCCCACGAGCAGCGCCAGGCCGAATCCTGGACGCGCGCCCTCGCCGCCCTGCAGACCTATCGCCTGCACCGGCAGATGGCGTGCGCCCGCGACGGTGAGCCGATGGACAACCATATCGACCCCCGCGCCCTGCCCGACTTCGACCGGGCGGTGGTGCGCGCCGCGCTGCGCGAGGCGCGCGAGGCCCAGCGGCACCTGGCGATCGCCTACCAGATACAGCGGTAGACCACCGCTCTTCCCGCGGGAGACGGAACCCTGGAGGGCACGCGACGGCCGCCCGGTGCGCCCCCTCATCCCCGCCCCTTCTCCCCTCGGGGAGAAGGGAGAAACAAGATCGGGCTTTGCGGTATTGCGAAACCGGCCGCCTCTCTCCCGCTCTCAGGGAAGACGATGCCGATGTAAGCAGGCGTACCCGGGCGACTGCGCCGCACGCTGAACCAAAAGAAAGGCCCGCTCGATGAGCGGGCCGAAGATCAGGCCGGGATGGAGAGGTCTTGTCAGTGTGCGGCAGCCGCACCCACGGCCCCGCGCGGGATGCGCACGTGCTCGACCAGTTCCTGGATATGAACCGGCGGCGGTGCGGTCACGCGCGATACGGCGATGGCGACGATGAAGTTGATCACCGCGCCGACGGCGCCGAAGCTCTGCGGCTGGATGCCGAGAATCCACCCTTCCGCGGTGTCGGGCAGCATCGCGGTCTCCGGGAAGAAGAACCAGCCCTTGTAGAGGAAGATGTAGACCAGCGTCGTGCCGAGACCGGCGAGCATGCCGGCGATGGCGCCTTCCTTGTTCATGCGCTGGCTGAAGATGCCGAGCATGAGCACGGGGAACAGCGACGACGCCGCGATGCCGAAGGCGAGCGCCACCACCTCGGCCGCGAAGCCCGGTGGATTCAATCCCAGGTATCCGGCCACCAGGATGGCCACGCCCATGCTGATGCGCCCGGCCAGCAGCTCCTGCTTGTCGGTGATGTCCTTGGCGATGATGCTCTTCAGCAGGTCGTGCGATACCGCGGACGATATGGCCAGCAACAGGCCGGCCGCCGTGGACAGCGCCGCCGCCAGACCGCCGGCCGCCACCAGCGCGATCACCCAGCCCGGCAGCTTCGCGATCTCCGGATTGGCCAGCACCATGATGTCGCGATCCACGTCGAGCTCGTTGCCCTCCCAGCCGTAGGCAGCGGCTTCATCGGCGAACTCCGGGTTCTTGGCGTTGTAGTACTGGATGCGACCGTCGTCGTTCTTGTCCTCGAAGGCCAGCAGACCGGTCTCTTCCCAGGTACGCATCCACTCCGGGCGCTCCTCGGCCACCAGGTTGCCGGTCTCGGCACCGACCTCACCGGGCTGCACGGTGTTGAGCAGGTTGTACATCGCCATGGCGCCCACCGCCGGCGCCGTGGTGTAGAGGATGGCGATGAACACCAGCGCCCAGCCCGCCGACTTGCGGGCGTCGCGCACCCTGGGAACGGTGAAGAAGCGGATGATGACGTGCGGCAGACCCGCCGTTCCGATCATCAGCGCCATGGTCAGCAGGAACATGTTCAGCATGCTCATGCCTCCGGGCTCGGTATACGCCGCGAAACCGAGATCGGTCACCAGTCCGTCGAGCCTCTCCAGCAGCCAGCTTCCGTCCGCCACGGTACCGCCCAGACCGACCTGCGGCAGCGCGACCCCGGTGATCTGGAGGGAGATGAACACCGCCGGCACCGTGTACGCGAAGATCATCACCACGTACTGCGCGATCTGGGTGTAGGTGATGCCCTTCATGCCGCCCAGTACCGCATAGGTGAAGACCACGCCCATGCCAATGAGCAGCCCGGTGGTGATGTCGACCTCGAGGAAGCGCGAGAAGGCGATGCCGGCACCGCGCATCTGGCCGATCACGTAGGTCAGCGACATGACCACGAGGCAGATCACCGCGACCACGCGAGCGGTCTGCGAGTAGAAGCGGTCCCCGATGAACTCGGGCACCGTGAACTTGCCGAACTTGCGCAGGTACGGCGCCAGCAGCATGGCCATGAGCACGTAGCCGCCGGTCCACCCCATGAGATAGACCGAGCCGCTGTAGCCGAGGAAGGCGATGAGGCCGGCCATCGAGATGAAGGAGGCCGCGCTCATCCAGTCGGCGGCGGTCGCCATTCCGTTGAGCACGGGATGAATGCCCTGCCCCGCCACGTAGTACTCGCCGGTGGAGCCGGCGCGCGCCCACAGCGCGATTCCGATGTAGAGGGCGAAGGTGCCGCCCACCATCAGGTAGATCCAGGTCTGGGTATCCATGGCGGCCTACTCCTCGTGCACGTCGAACTTGCGGTCGAGCTGGTTCATGCGGAACGCATACACGAAGATCAGCACGATGAAGGTGTAGATCGAGCCCTGCTGGGCGAACCAGAAACCGAGCTTGTATCCACCCAGCGGGATCGCGTTGAGCGGTTCGACCAGCAGAATCCCGGCTCCGAACGACACCACGAACCAGATGACGAGCAGCGATATCAGCAACCTGAGGTTGGCCTGCCAGTAGGCGACGGCCGCATCTTTTCTTTCCTGCGACATGAGCGTGTCTCCTCGCTTGTTGTCATGAATGCACCGATGACCGACGCAATCTAGCAACCCGCGGCGCCACCAACATCCCCGACTTTGGTCGAACAGCCCGGAACTCAGGGCTGGCGGCGCACCCGGCCGGGGCCGCCGCGCAGGCGGACATAATCGCCGGGAGACACGAAATCCCGGCAGGCATCGAACTGCTCGGGGCTCGGATGCAGACCGCAGAAGTCGGCCAGCCCGAGCAGATAACCCTCGCGATCGGCGAGTGCCTTCTCGTAGGAGATCGCCAGCACCGGATCGCGACAGCGGGCGACGAAGCGCGCCAGACGCCGGTACCGCGCCTCGGCCTCGCGCAGCGCGCGGTCGAAGGGCATGCCGTCGGCGCGGTTGAAGGCCTGGGCCACCGCCACCGCATCGCGGAACACGACGATGAAGCGGGGATTGCGCAGGCTGCCGCGGATGCGCGCGAGGTAGTCGAAGGCGTGCGGATACTTCCAGCCCCAGACGGCGTGCGCCGCATTGCGCTCCGCGATCAGCCGGCGCAGGGTGCGACGATCGTGCACGTGGAAGTCGCGGTCCTCGTGGCTGTCGCTGGACAGCCGCTGCCCCATGAAGACCCCTGCCAGACGGAGCGTACCTGCCACCATCGAGGTGCCGCCGCGGGAAACGCCCAGCACCACGAGCGTGCGCTTCGCCCGCGGCTCGGGGGCGCGCAGGATGGCGAAGGGCCGGCGCGATGCATCGGGTGCCGCGCGGCCATCACCGCGGTCGGCGGCAAGGCGTTCGGCGCCCAGCGCGCGGCGGCCGCTGCGCACGCGCCAGGCCACGCCCGGCGGGCGCTCCGGACACGACCGGGCGGCCGCGATCAGGGCCCGGTCCTGCTCGACGAAGGGCGCGAGCACCGATTCCGGAATGCTGTCGAAAACGGTCGGCGCCGACGCCGGCATTCCCGCTCCGACGGGTTCCGGAATGCCGTACAGGCGCCCAACCCGGTTGCGCCCTGCCCCCGGATCGCCATCCACCGCCACCGCATCGAACCACCCCAGATGACGCTGCGCCGCGCCCCCCTGCCGCGGCCCGATGCGATCCTGCCGCGGCGGCAGCAACAGGCGGCACTGCGGGTTGTCGATCAGGGCGCGGATCGCCGCGGGCGCATCCGCGAGGCAGGCCGCCAAAGCCGGCGCGTCGGCGGTATCGACCGCCGCCAGACGGTCGAGCCAGGCCCGATCCGCCTCGGCGCCGCCGCGCAGCGGTGCCGCACGGCCATCGCACAGCTCGGCGAGCGTCTCGCGCAGATGCCGGACCGGATCCGCGAGCAGCAGCACCCATGCGTAGTCGACCAGCCCGGCCTGACGGGCCGTCATCGCCGGCAGATCGCCGACCACGTAGCGGCATCCGCGCGGGAAGGCATCGGGAAGGTCGAGGGCGTCGCGCACACCATGCATCTCGGCGACACTACCGCCGTGAGCGGCGCGGAGGTCGTGCGCCAGCGACACTGCCCGCGTCCGCCCCGCCGTGAGGATGCAGGCTGCGCCGCCGCGTTCGACATCGGGATGCAGCACCAGAACCTGCGGGCTGCGCGCGAGCTCGTCGCGACCGCCGCCGTCACGCTCGACGAACACACGAACAGCGGCGTAGCGACTGCCACCGAGCGCGGTGAAGCGCGTATCCGCCGCAAAGCGGAAGCCGGTCGCGGCGCGATCGTACGCCTCGGTCGGCAGGTCGGCGTCGGTGCGCGCGACCTCGATGCCGTCGATCTCCAGCACGACCGTCAGCGGCTCGCCGGCAGCGCCGGCCATCACCCAGCCGGTGACCTCGCGCCCGCTGACCGTGGTCAGGGCGCCGGGCGCGGGACGGCGGGCACGGGGCTGGAACATGAAGCGGTGTCGGGTCTCGGGCGCGGGTCCCGCATCATACCGGTGCAGCGGCGCGGTCCGGCCGCCGGGTCCGAGAACGGGTATCGTCTCGTCATGTCCGCCCGCGTCGCGTCCGTCATCATCCGCTACAACCCGCCGCCGGGCTTCGACGACCGCGTAGCACGCGCCGCGGAGCAGAGCGCGCTCACGGTCGTGGTCGACAACGCGTCCGACACGCGGTGGTCGCCGGAGGCGCTGCGCGCACGCGGTGTCGGCCAGCTGCACGCGCTGGACAATGCGCGCAACGAGGGCATCGCCGCCGCCACCAACCGCGGCATCGCCCACGCGCGCGCACTCGGTGCGACGCACGCCTTCCTGCTGGATCACGACAGCGTGCCGCAGCCGGGGGCGGTCGACCGCCTGCTGGCGGCCGCCGAGGATCCGCGCCATGCACCGGTGGCCGCCGCGGTGCCGCGCATCGTCTACGGCCATCCCGACATCACCTGCCGGTGGCCGGCGTCGCGCGGTGGCCGCAGCCCGTTCTTCCGCTTCGTCTATGCCGAGCGCATCGACACGCCCACCCGCGTCGATCTCGCGATCAGCTCCGGCATGCTGGTACCGGTCGCGGCCTGGTCCGCACTGGGCGGCTTCGACGAACGCCTGTTCATCGACCTCGTCGACACCGACTTCTGCCTGCGGGCGCGGGCGGACGGCTACGCCATCGTCGCGGTGCCTGACGCCACCCTCGGACACGCCCTCGGCGAGGTCGAGCAGCGACGGCTGCCCGGCGGCGTGCGCGCCTATCCGACCCATCACGGCGCGCTGCGGCACTACTTCATCAGCCGCAACCGCATCATCCTGGCACGCCGCCACGCGGCCCGCTTCCCGGCCTGGATGGCATACGAGTCGCTCGGCGGGCTCAAGCTGCTGATCAAGGTCGCGGCCTTCGAGCGGCAACGGCTCGACAAGCTCGGCAGCATGCTGCGCGGCACGCGCGACGGGCTCCGGGGGCGCACCGGCGGCCGATGAGCGCGGGCGCGACGCCACCGCGCTGGACGGTATCCGTGGTCAGCCACGGGCACGGCATCCGTGCGCTCGACAGCCTGCGCTCGATCCACGCGCGCCTCGCGGATCGACCGCATCGACTGATCCTCACGTGCAACATCCCCGAGGATCCGGCAGCCCTGTCGACCCTGCCGGAGCCCATGCGCGACCGGCTCACCGTGATCCGCAACGCGCGACCGAAGGGGTTCGGCGCCAATCACAATGCCGCGCTGCGCGACAGTGACTCGGAATTCGTGCTGATGGCCGACCCCGAGCTGCGCGTGGACGAGGCCGTCTTCGACCCCGTCGAAGCGGAGCTGCGCCGCCCGGGCGCCGGGATCGTCTCGCCCATGGCGCACACCTCCGGCGGTGCGCCGCAGGACAACGGCCGCATGCTGCCCACGCCGGCGGCGCTGCTGCGGCGCTATCTGTCCGGCGAGCTGCGCGATGCCGCTCGCGCGCCCGGTCACGGTCAGCGCGATGTCGACTGGCTGGCCGGGCTCTTCCTGGCCATGCGCACGGACACCTTCCGACGACTGAACGGTTTCGACGAGGGCTACTACCTCTACTGCGAGGATGTCGACCTCAGCCTGCGCGCGCGGGCGCTGGGACTGTCGGTGGCGCTGCTGCCCGAGCTCCGCATCGTGCACGACCCCGGGCGCCGCACGCTCAGGCGCGCGCAGCATCTGCGCTGGCATCTGCGCAGCCTGCTCCGTCTCTGGCGCTCGCCGGGGTACCGCCACGCGCTGCGCGCGCGGCGGACCGGATCAGATCCCTAGCACCACGCCCGCGGTCAGCGCCACCTGCGACATCACCTGGGTGAGATCCTTGGTGAACTGGAAGGTCTTCAGCTGCACGGTGGGCAGCACCATGATCTCGTCACCGGGCCGCACCCGGGTCCGCGTGAAGAGGCCGCTCTTGGCATCGGCGATCTCGCCGTTGGCCCGCATCACGAAGATCTTGTCACCGCCGCCGGCCTGGGTCAGGCCGCCCGCCTGCTCGAGGTAGTAGTCGACGGGCTTGCCCTCCTGATGCACGAAGGAGGTCGGCAGGAAGACCTCGCCCTGCACCGCAACGGTGTTGCTGTGCCGCGGAACACGCAGGACATCGCCGTCTTCGAGGGCGATGGAGGCCGGATCGAACCCCTTGTGCAGCACGACGCGTCCCTTGGGCTCGACCTTGGACGCGCGCTCGATGAACTCCTTGATGAGCTCGGCCTCGGCCACGCGGAGCTGGGCCTCCTCTCGTGTGCCGGAGCGCGCGCTGAGCACCGCCTCCTCGAGCTTGCGCAGCATCTGGTCGAGCACTTCCTTCTGGCGCTGGGCCACGCTCTGGCGATAGAGCTGGAGACCGGCGAGATTGGAGCGGTCGGTGACCTCGATGCGGTCGAGCAGATCCTGCAGGGTGCTGTCGTAGGGCAGCACGAACTGGCTGACGCCCTGGAACTCGCCCTCGACGGACGCGGTGATGGCGCCGATGCGCCGGTCCTCGAAGACGCGCACTTCGTCTCCGGACACGATGTCGACCGACGCCAGCCCGCCGCCCAGCGCCAGCACCTCGGCCTCGCGCTGCCGGGTCTGGTTGCGGATGACCTGCACGTGGGTGGCGCGCTCCTGCACGCCCGCGTAGGACAGCAGCTCGGGCAGCGGAATCGACTGCTTGAACTCGAAGCGTGCCTCGCGATCGACCATGCCGCTGACCGTCGCGGTGGAGTGGCGACGCTCGACGAGAATGGTGTCGCCATCGCGGAACTGGATGAGCGGCAGCTCGCCGCGCAGCAGGAAATCGTAGAGATCGACCTGCGCACGCTCCTCGCCGTTGCGCAGCACGCGCACGTCCAGATAGCTGCCGCTGTCGGGCGCAATGCCGCCGGCGCGGTCGAGGAAGTGCAGCAGCGAATCGGAGCCGTGCGCCGCGTAGAGGCCGGGGGCCTCGACGTTGCCGGTGACGAAGACGCGTACCGGATCGGCCACCGCCAGCGCAGCGTAGACCCCCACGTTCTCCCGGTAGACGTTCTTGATGCGCTGGTTGATGACCCGGTTGAGATCCTCGTTGCGCACGTTCTGCACGCTGATGGGCCCGACGCGCGGCACGAAGATGTTGCCCTGGGAATCGACCTCGAGCTGCTGGGTGGCCTCGAAGGCGCCCCAGAGCTTGATGTTGATGCGATCGCCGACGCCGATCACGTAATCCGGATTGAAGCCGCGGAAGGATTCCTGCGCGAAGCGACCGCGGAACAGGTAGGCGCCGAAGGGGGCGTCCGGACCGGTCTCCACCTCGCGGAGATCGTCGTCCTTCGGCCGCTCCTTGGGCGGCGGGTCGGTGGGCTGTACCTGACGCGCCCCGGACTGCGACACCTGCGGCGTGGTCGGCATCAGCGACTCGGCGTCCGGCTCGAACATGGGCAGTTGCTGCGCGGGCAGCGCCGCGGGCAGCAGCAGCACGGCCAGGGTGGCGATGAAACGGCGTCGCATGATGGTCACTCCCGGTGATCGCGGACCGTGGCGATGATCAGTCCGAGCACGAAGTAGGCGAGATTGAGGAAGACGAAGACGGTGCCCGTCCAGTAGAGGATGCGCGGGTGCTCGGCCTCGTCGGGCAGCCCCGGCGCCGATACCGATACCAGATACTTGGCCTTGCGCGCAGTCTCCAGGCGGGTGGTCTCGAGCGTTCCGATCGCCGACTGATAGACCTCCGTGGCCACCTTGAGATTCACCTCGGCGTCCTGATAGGCGAGCATGAGCTCGTTGAGGCCTTCGTAGCCCTCGTCCCCGACCAGCTTGGCGCGCTCCTGCGCGATCTGCTCCTCCAGCGCGGCGATCTTCTGGCGCGTCTGCACGACCTCCGAAGCGCCGGAATTGAGATAGCTGGTCAGTGCCTTGAGCTGCGTCCGCTGCTTCGCCAGCTCCTGCAGCAGACCGGCCAGGATGGTGCCGGCGGCTTCCGATTCCGATTCGGGGCTGAGCACTTCGTACTGCTGCTGCAGATCCACCATCTCGCGCGAGGCCTTCTTGAGCTCGCCGTGCGCGCGCTCCACCTCGCCCTGCACGAACTGCATCTGTTCGCGCGCCAGATGCTGGCTGATGTTGTTGACGAAGCTCTCGCTGCGCGCCACGAGTTCCTGGGTGACCTGCTGCGCAAAGGCCGGATCGTAGGCAACGAACGCGATGTTGAGGATGTAGGACTCCTGATCGACGGTCACCTCGAGATGATCGAGGTAGTAGGCCAGCACTTCCTCGCGTGTCGCGTCCGGCGCCAGGCGGTTCCAGGGGTCGATGTCCTTCGATCTGAAGTGCGCGCGCAGATCGAGCGTCTCCTCGAGGTGTTCCAGCATCGCGCGCGACTCCATGAAGGTCTTCACCACCAGCGCATCGGTCTTGGTGGGCGTACTGCCCAGGAGGTTGCCGATGGCCAGTTCGGGGGCCGGCATCGGTGTTTCATGCTCGACCATGACCTGCGCATCACTTATGTAGCCGTCCGACGCGATCAGCGCCTGATAGAGCAGCACCAGCAGGGTCGGCGCGAGCACAACGCCCACGTATCGCAGCAGCTTGTTCGCCTTCCAGGGCGGATCCACCTTCATGAATGCTGTACATCCTCGTTGTAGGCGGCGATCGCCGCCTCGATATCGTCGTAGTAGACGGCCTCGCCGGCGCGCAGGTAGACGCCCACGGTGCAGTCGCGCTTGAGCTGGCCCAGATTGTGGCTGACCATGATGACGCTGGACCGGCCCTTCTTCTCCTCGAAGGTCTTCTGCGCCTTGGCGCGGAATTTCTGGTCGCCCACCGCGGTGAGCTCGTCGATCAGGTAGTAGTCGAACTCGAAGGACATGCTGATCGAGAACGCCAGCCGCGCCCGCATGCCGGAGGAATAGGTCTCCACCGGCCGCTCGAAGAAGTCACCTAGTTCGGAGAAGGCGTGGATGTAGGCAACGCGCTCGCGCTGGGTCGCGCGGTCGTCGCCATTGATCCGCGACACGAAGCGGGCATTGTCGCGCCCCGAGATGCGCTGCGCGAACCCGCTGGTCAGACCCAGCGGAGGCGAAATGCGGCCGTCCGCCTCGACCCGGCCACGGTCGGGCAGCTCGATCCCGCCGAGCAGCCGCAGCAGCGTGCTCTTGCCGGCCCCGTTGCGGCCGACGATGCCTACCGGCGTGCGTGACGGCAGCTCCAGGCTCAGATCGCGCAATACGGTGTAGCGCGCGAAGCCCTGGATCGGATAGGACTTGGTGATATTGGAGACGCGAATCACGATCGTCTCAGATGAGCTGGAAGAGATAGCGACGGTACGCCGCCAGCCCGACGAAGAGCAGGATGCCGATGGACAGCACCAGGTAGGCCACGCTCCCCGGCGAGCTGTACCCGACCAGGACGGCATCGCGCGTGAAGTCCACTGCATGCAGCACCGGATTCCAGATCAACAGCCCGCGGTACTCGACCGGGATCATGTCGATGGTGAAGAACAGCCCCGAGATGAAGAACATCGGCCGCATGACGATGCCGAAGATGCGCTTCATGTCCTGGAAGATGGTCCCGAACACCTCGAAGCACAGGCCGAGGCCGAAGCCCAGCAGGAACAGGGCGGACAGCGAGACGACCAGCTCGAGCGGGTCGTCGATCTTCAACTCGAAGCCCATCCACCACCAGCCGAACAGGAACAACGCCCCCACCGCCGCCATCATCACCGCTTCGATGAGACCGCGTGCCAGGATGATGTCGATGGGCTTGATCTGCCGGTAATTGAACAGCCCCTTGTGCCCGGTGCAGACGCCCTGCGCGCTCTGCGCGACGTTCATGAACAGGAAATAGGGCACGGCGCCGAACACGAAGAAGACCACCGGACTCTCTCCGTAGACCAGCGCACGTTCGCCGCGCACGAAGGCGTGCAGGGTGGTCAGGATGGCCACCACCGCCGCCGGCTCGGCGATCGCCCAGAAGTAGCCGAGACGCGAGCGCCCGAACTGGTTCTTGAGCTCGCGCAGCACGAAGGCACCGAGCGAGGTGACGAAGACCTGCAGGCTGTTGCGCGAACCGCCGGCCGAGGACGGGGGGCGCCATTCGGCATCGGACTGATCGTGGTCGCTCATGGGCTAGCGCCGCTCCGCGGGACGCGCCGCACAGACGCGCGCGTCGACCGGCACGCGGAAGGCGAGGCTCGCGGTCCGCGGATCGAGATGCGGGCTGATCCAGGGATCGGCGGCAAGACGGTCGCCCCACCGCGCTCTCATGCACTGCATTTCCTTTCGGAGCCTCCGCTGCTTGGCGATGGAATCCTCGGCGCCGCGCGATACCGACTCGTGGTGCGTCAGCACGGCATCCGGCGTCCAGACCACGCGCCTGCCGCGATCGGCTACCTTCAGGCAGTAGTCCACATCGTTGTACGCGACCGGCAGGCCAGTCTCGTCGAGACCGCCGACCGCGGAGTATACGTCCCTGGGCGTCAGCAGACAGGCGGCGGTCACAGCCGACACCGTGCGCGGTTGGTCGATGCCGATGCGGTTCAGCCGGGGATCGCCGGGCGCCAGCCCCTGACCGGGATGGGCGGCCAGCCCCCCCATGCCGAGCGCAACGCCGGCGTGCTGGATGCGCCCGTCCCCGTGGAGCAGCAGGGCACCGACGGCGCCCGCATGGTCGGCCGAGAGCCGTGCCACCATGGCACCCAGCCATCCCGGGGCCATCGGCACGACATCGTCGTTGAGCAGGAGCAGCGCCTCGCCCCGCGCGCATTCGGCCGCGCGATTGTTCATCGCGGCGAAATTGAACGCGCCCGGATACCGCATCACCCGCGCCGTGCCGCCTTCCTCCAGCGATTCCAGATAGGCCAGCGTCGCCGGGTCGCGACTGCCGTTGTCCACCACGATGATCTCGCCGCCGGCGGCCAGCGCCGCCAGCTCGGCGCGCACGCCGTCGATGCAGGCCCGAAGGTGCGGCATGCCGTCGCGGGTCGGAACGATCACGCTGACCGACGGCGGTGACATGCCCGGCAGGCCGGCCCGCGACCGCGCCTCGCCTTCCGGGGCGCTGCCGCGCCACGCGCAGGCGAAGACCGGCAGATGCCACGCGCGGAACGGGGGTACGGTCGCTGCCAGACGGCGGAGGCCGTCATGATGCCCGCTCCCGAATCCGCCGGCCGCGCGCACCGTCTCGGTCGCCGCCAGATAGAACCGCCCCACGACGGGCTCGCGCAACAGGCGGACCGGGTCGAGGACGGTCCGGCAACGCGGCGCATGCGGATCGCCCGACGCGTCCAGCTGGTAGTCGTCGGCATGGATCAGCGCCGCGTCCGGCTGCGCGCGCGCCACGGCCCCGAGACGCGCAAGGGCATCCGGGACGGGCAGAGCGCCGGGCGGCAGCGGCGCGACGAAGGGCGCGCGTGTCTCCCGAAGCCCGGTGTCGAGCGCGCCGAGACCGGGCGCGATCGGAACCACGCGTGCTGCGCTGAAGCGCGTCAGCCGCCCGGCCCATGCATCGGCCGCGTCCGCCGGCGCCACGACGCACAGCTCCCACCGCAGTGCGGTCTGGCGGGCGAGCGCGGCAAGCGTTGCCTCGATGAGGACTGGATCGCCCGCATCGACCGGCATCAGGACGCTGAGCCACGGTGCGCCGTCGGGCACATCGTCCGGCAGCGCGGCCGGAAGTGCCCGCTCCAATGCGTCGCGGTACCGCGCGAACGCCGCGGGGTCCTCGGCATCGGTGGTGGGCACCGCGCCGCCGCGCAGTCGCCAGCGCAGCGCGCGCAATCCCGCGTGCACGCGCGGGGCGCGCGCAAGCAGGCGCTGCAGGAGAATGGCCGACAGTGGCCTTGGCATCGAGCTCCTCTTCACGGACTTCGCACAACGGCATCGCGTGTCGGCGGCCGGACGCGCGCCTGGCGCAGAGTGTACGTGGCCGTCCCGGAGGCACCGCGGACAGCGTGCGACAATCGCCGCTCCCGAACCCGCCGAGCCCGCCCACGCCCATGCGCTTCATGCCGCCCTCCGCGTTGCGCCAGCAGCTTGCGCGCCTGCGACGCCGGGGCCTGACACGCGCGGGAAGCGCCAGGGCCGCGGTCATCGCGTCCGGGCTCTGGGACGAAGCATGGTTTGTCCGGCAGTATCGCGACGAACTGGCCGGTCGGGACCCGCTGGACTGGTTCCTGCGCGACGCGGCCGCACGCGCGCTGCAGCCCAACGCGCTCTTCGATACCGCCTACTACCTGCACGCCCACCCCGAGGCCCGTCGCACCAATCCACTGCTGCACTACCTGCGGCGAGGCGCGCGCGCCGGATACCGGCCCAACGCGCTTTTCGACCCGGACTGGTACGTCGAACGCCATCCCGACGCAGCCGTCACCGGGCGGGACCCGCTCTGGCACTACCTCACCATCGGCGAAGCCGAGGGACGGCAACCCCACCCCCTCTTCGATACACGCTGGTACCAGCGCCAGTACCCGTCGGCCATCGCGGACGGCGGATCCGCGCTCGGGCACTACCTGCGCGAGGGTGAGGCGGGCGGATTCCGTCCCAACCCGTCATTCGACCCGGTGGCCTGCCGCGCCGGAATGACCGATCCGCCGCCCTTCGGGGGCGCGCTGCTCGCGCAGGCCCGCATGCCGGATACGCCGCACGCGGATGATGCGCCGCGGATCGATCCGCATCCTGCCCTGGACTGGTATATCGAGGACAACCAGGAACGCGTGCGGAGCGTGCTCGATGACAGCACACCCACGCCGCCACCTCGCCAACCGCGCGATGATCAGCTGGCCGTGCTCATCGTGACGCGCGATCGCCCCGAGTTCATCGAGCCGCTGCTCGACAGCCTGATCCGGGCGCGTTCCACCCTGGCCGGAGGCGGCATCGATCTGCGCATCGTGGTCGGCGATACCGGCTCCAGCGATCCGGCGGTGCTGGCCGCATACGACCGGCTGGGCGACGCGATCGATCTGGTGCGGGATCTCGAGTACCACTTCTCGCGATGCAACAACGCGCTGCTCGAACGCGTCCCCGAGGCCGCCGAAGTGCTCTTCCTCAACAACGACATCGCCCTGCGCGACCCGGCAGCGACGCTGTCGGCGATGCGAGCGCATCTGCGCGCGCACCCCGGCACCGGTGCCCTGGGCGCGGTGCTGCGCTTTCCCGACGGCTCGGTGCAGCACGAGGGCATCGAGGTGATCGCCGACGGCCCCCTGCGCGGCTTCGTGCGCCATGCGCGTGCCGGGCGCCGCGTCGGTCTGCGCAGCGGTCAGGCGCGCACATTCTGCGCCGCCACCGGCGCCGCCCTGATGATGCGACGCGACGCGCTCGACGCCACCGGCGGCTTCGACGCGAGCTACCGCAGCGAATGCCAGGACGTCGACCTGTGCCTGCGGGCCGCACGCGCCGGCTTCGCCACCGAGGTCCTGAACGCCGGGCACGTCGTGCACCACGAGAACGGCACGCGGCCTCGCGGCGATGCGGACTGGCGCGACCGCCGCCAGCTCATGCGCCGGTGGTCGAGATGGATCGAGACGCAGTGGCTGTGACCCCGCGCGTTCTCTTCCTCGCGGTGCGGATGGGGCCGGGATTCGGCGTCAGCGTGGTGGTGCATGAAGTGGCGCGACGGCTGATCGCGCGCGGGATTCCCGCCATGGTGGGCTGCGTGCGCGCCGAGGGCACCTTCGCGGATGTACCGGTGCGACGGGTGAGGCCGGACGCGGCAGCGGTGCAGCGCATCGCCCGCCGTTTCGGCGCCACGCACGTGGTCGCGCACACCTCGCCCTACTTCGAGCTGCTGCCGGAACTGCAGGGCCTGCAGACATGGGTGTGGGAGCACGGCGACCCGGACCCGGCGTTCTTCCCCGCCCCCGCCGACCGCGCCGCGCGCGAAGCGCAGAAGGCCCACAAGCGATCCGCGGTCTATCCCGCCGTCGACGGGATCATCGCCATCTCGCGCTTCATCCGCGCCGAGATCGGCAGGCCCGATGCCCACGTCATCCCCAACGGCTGGGAGCATGTGCTCGCGGACCAGGCGACCGCACCGGATGCGCCCGTCAGCCGGACCGGCACCAGCACGCTCAAGCTCGGCGGCCTCATGCGGCTGGGGCCGGGTGAAGGCCTGTACAAGGGCGCCGAGGCCTATGTGGCACTGGCGCGCCGCATGCGCGAGAGTGGGCTCGATGCCGAGCTCGGCCTCCTCGGACGCGGCCGGGCGCGCGACGCCCGCCCCTTCGAGGCGGAGGGCATCCGCGTCATCCGCAACGCCAGTGACGCCGAGCGCGCCCGCTTCCTCGCCGGCCTCGATGTCTTCGTCTCGATGTCACTCTGGGAGGGCTGCAATCTGCCACTGCTCGAAGCCCAGGCGCTGGGGACTCCGGCGCTGGCACTCGATACAGGCGCGCATCCCGAGACCTGTGCCCACCTGTGCGCCTCGCCGGCGGACATGCTGCGGCTGGTGCGCATCTGGCAGCGCGACCGCGCCCGGCTGGCGGAGGCGGGAGCGCTCGCCCGACGCTTCGTACGGGGCGGACTGGGCTGGGAGTCGACCGCGGGACGCTTTCGCGCGCTCCTGACGCGCAGCACCTGAAGCCGATCCCCGACTATTCGGGATGGTCAGCAGCGTCCATTTCCAGCCAGTGCTCGAAGGATTCGCCCAGCAGGGCCTCCAGCGCCGCGATCCGTGGACGATACAGTGCCACCAGGGCTGCGCGCAGGTCCCCGGGAAGCGCGTGGCGCGGTCCGGAGAAAACGCGATCGTCGCTGCCTTCGAGCATCGCCGGATCCGGCGCCGCGATACCGATGTGCGCGCAGCAGCGACGCAGCACGGCGTGCGGATCACGCGCGACCTCCTCGTGGCGCAACAGAAGCAGCTGTTCGGGCGGAAACGCCGCACGCCAGTTGGCAATGCATGCCGCGTAATCACCGCGCGCCAGCGATCCACTCGAACGAAAGTGGTCCAGGAACCATGCCGCGCTGGCTTCCTCGTAGCGCATCTCCGCGCGCCCCAGCGCCATCAGGGCCGACGACCAGGCGCGCTCCACCGGATTGCGCATGAGGAAGATCAACCGCACGTCCGGAGCCAGCGAATGCAGACGCGCTATAGAGGCCGGTGGTAGAAATCCGTACGCTGGCGTGATCTCGCCTTCCGCCCGCTCCGGATCGGCAAAGCGCGCCATATAGCTGTCATGGCTGCCCTCGGGATTGACACGATCCCAGTAATGCCCTTCCTTGCCGATCGGGAAGCCCACCTCCGGATGCCGGCGCAAGCGCTCGTACAGCCAGGTGGTCCCGGCCTTCTGGGCGCCGATGCCGAGGAAGCGCAGCATGCCCGCTCCTACCGGGCCAGGTCTTCGCCCTCATCCGGCGAAACCGGCTCGCCGGGAGCCACCGAACTCGACGCGGCCTTCCCTCCAGCGCTCTCATCCCGCTCCGGTGCGCCGTACCGCTCGCGCATGCGCTCCAGCGCGGCTGATAGCTCCGGCTCGGCCACGGCGGTTTCCGAACTCGGTACCTTGTCCTTCAGCCAGGCGGATACCTTCTCGTGTCGGAACTCGTTCCGCAGTCGCTGGACGATGCGCCCCCGGACCTCCTCGAAAGGCGGCACCGCATTCGGATAGCGCTTGTCCAGCTTGATGATGTGCAGACCGAAACGGCTTTCCACGATCCCGCTGATGTCGCCCGCCTCCTTCAACGCGAAGGCGGCTTCCTCGAATCCGGGGGCCATGTCACCCCGCTTGAAGGTACCCAGCTCGCCGCGCGCGTAACGCGAGCCGTCCTGTGAATGCTCGGTGGCTAGTGCGCCGAACTCCGCGCCATTGCGGAGCTGCTCGAGCACCGACTCTGCCTCCTCGCGCACCCGCTTCTTATCGTCGTCGCTGGGCGCCTGCCAGAAGATGTGCGAGGCGGCGATGCGCTCGGGGGGACGGAACTCCTCCGAATTCGCTTCGTAGTACTCCCGGGCTCGCGCCTCGAAGTCCGGCTGCTCGAGTTCGGCGAGATACATCTCGGGCACCGCGTTGGCGATGATCATCTCCCGATTCCGGGCGATGCGCTGCTGCAACGTCGGATCGTCGAGATAACCGCGCTCGGATGCGATGTCCTCCATCCGGCGCCGATAGAAGACGCTGGTAATCGCGCTCTGCAGCGCCTTGGCCGAACCCAGTGCCTTGGCACGCTCCTGATCGCTCATGAGCGCCAGCTCGGTCTCGAGATCGTCTGCGGTCACGGCCACTCCCGACCCACTGGCCAGCGGATCGGCACCGCCTGAAGGTGCCTCGGTTTCGGGCGAACAGGCGGCGAGGAGCACGGAAAGCAGCACGGGGAAAAAGCGGCGATCGATCATCGCGGCACAACTCCATTCGGGGATTCAGACGCGCAGGATTCTAAGGCATCCATGCGCGCACAAAAAAAGCCACCGCCCCGAAGGGCGGTGGCCGATACAGCTTCGATGATGCGGAGCGGCGGCGAGCCGCCGCGCCCGGTCAGAGCATCGATTACGGCTGACGCGTGTAGGCGTGCTCGGTGGCCTGACCGAAGTTCAGGGCCGGGTTGCCGAAGTCGCGCTTCTTGAAGATGAAGCCGGTGACCGGGTAGAACACCTCGGAACCGCCGACGCCGTCAAGGAAGGTCGTCTGCAGCCAGCCGTTCGGGTCACCCGAAGCGAGCTGCGCCGTGTCGATGGCCAGCGCGATCTGCGAGTCGAGCGCGGACGGGGTGTTGGCGGCGTCCTCGGCGATCTTCAGAACGTTGACCTCGAACGGGATGTTCTCGATGGTGATCTCGGGCGGCGGGGCCGGCGAAATGACCGGGCCGTCGACCGTCACCTGAACACCGCCTTCCTCACGATCGTAGATATCGTAGCGGACGACGATCGGGGCATTGCCCTCGTTGCCGTCCTGGAAGACGTTCGGGAAGCCCTCGTCCGGGCAGTCAGCACTGGCCAGCGAGGTCGGGCCACCAGCGCCCCAGCCGCTCCAGACGGCACCGGCAGTGCCGTTCGGCACGCCGGCAGCACTGCCGTCGTTGCGCCAAACGTTGCAGGCAGCCTGGATGTTGCCGGCGTCCTCGTCAGCGTCGAAGCGCTTGGTCGGGAAGGTGATGGTCCAGTCCGAAGAAGCACCGGTGCTCGGGTTGCTGGTCCACTCGTTCTTGACCTGGCTCGATGCGATGCCCTGACCGATGGCCGGAAGCGCGTCGGTGGTCCAGAGACCGTCCGACGAAGCCAGCGCCGGCTCGAGGAACCACGGGAACTCCTGCGCGGTGACCAGGTTCTGGCCCAGACCCCAGCCAGCGATGTGCAGCGAGTCGGCCGCAGCGGCAATGCCGTTGCCGGAGTTGACGTAGCTGACGTTCACCTTGATGGGCGTCTCGGAAACGATCTCACCATAGCCGACGGTGCTCTCGTTGGCGCCGGCACCGTCAACCGAACCCAGGCGGGCCAGCGGGCTGCCGGAGCCGGTCTGCACCGCACCGGCGTCCTGACCCGGGATGGTGTCACCAATACCGGTGCCCCAGTCGGCGCCACGGTTGGCAAAGTCGGCCACGACGCGGGCGCAGTCGCGCGGCTCGCCGTTCTCGTGCTCGGCGTAGTACGCGGTGTTGCCGCGCGCGCTGCCGGCCGGCTCGACGATGTCCTCGGACTCGCCCATCGTGAGGACTTCGATGTAGCCCTCGTGCATGCGGGTGTTGTCGCCGTTGCTGCCGCTGAAGTCGACGAACTCGCCCGAGTAGGCGATGTTGCTGGCCGACGCACCGGTGGCACGGATGTCCGGGATCGTGCAGGAACGGTCCTCGGTGACCAGGCGCGGGGCGTTGCCCGGACCCTCGGTCACGAAGGCCGACCACACGTCGTACGGGCTGAGCGCGATGTTGAAGTCGAGCACGTCGCGCGAGTTACGAGCCTCGTGCAGACGGAACTTGACGACGATCGAGTTATCGGTGGTGTTGGTCAGGTTGACCAGCGTGGCCCAACCGTTGTTGATGGTGTAGTACGGCACGACGACCGCACTGCCCTGACCGTTGTTGGATACCGTCTGTGCCGCAACCGGCTGGATGGCGAATGCCGCCGCAGCCGCTGCAGACAGCCCGAGTACCCGGGTCATGCTTGCAAGCGTTTTCATCCCAAAATCTCCTTGTACAAGAGAACAACTTTCTGAAGCCGGGTTCGTCCCAACGTGCTGACGACTGTTTGCTTGCACTCAGGTGATTCCCCCGAACTCGTGATCAACCTCCAGCGCACGCGCAACCCCGCGCTGAGGTTCGGCGAAGCATGCCGAAGTAGATGCGGTTGAGCAAGCCCCAATATCGGGGACATGCGACCAAGTTCACGTTTTCGACCGGCGGCCGAAGTTGCTTTGCAACTCGGTGACTTGGAATCAACCGCACTCCCCGTCACCGTAACACGGTGAAGCGCAGCCGGATCATCGGAGCCGTCCACCCGACAACCGGCGTGCCTCGGCAGAAGCGCCCTCCACCGCCCCCTCGCTCGGGCTCGCGCGCATGCGCGCTCCTTCCCCGCGCCACAACACCCTCCCGGCCGCGTCCGACCGGCCTGACAGGATTCCTCGCAATCACAAGGTCTTACGCGCTGTCGCACTCGCACCGGAACGCGGGCCCGCCCGTTGTGAATCGGGCGATCGCGTCTGTGCCGCGGCCCGACCCCGCGACACGGGGAGAACCGCCGTGCCGCCAGACACCCACCGTACCGTGCTGCATGCGTGCGCGAGCAACTGCGCAGCATCCGGCTGCCGCCTTGCCCGCGGAGAGTCCCGCAGACCGCGCGGACCGGAGCATGCCAGCCGTGGCGCACACCGGCGGCAAGATCCGCTTGCAGGCACTGCATTGCTATCGTACGCAACCGCTTTCGCTAAGCGTGTGCCGCATAGCTGCGCACCGTGGGCGAGCTGTCGCAACGGCGAAACGCGACGCAATGGCATCGGGCGTCATGCCGCGTTGCCTGATCCAGCCATAATTCCACTGATGGACAGCGAGACCACAGACCCCATGCAGCGGCACCCCACGGCGGCATCCGGCGCCGAGCGCGGCACCGCGTTGCTCGTGCTCGGGATGCACCGGAGCGGAACCTCCGCCCTGACCCGCGCGATGAGCCTTCTCGGCGCGGCGTTGCCGGACAACCTCATGGCTGCGCGTCCGGCGAACGAGGCAGGATTCTGGGAGTCCGTCGATATCCAGCGTCTGAACGACCGCGTCCTAGATGCATTCGGATCGCACTGGGACGATTGGCGACCACTGGATACGACTCGGCTGGACCCGGAAATACGCGAAAGTCTGCTCAATGAAGCCGTGGCGCTGCTACAGCGCGACTTCACGAACACCGCGCTCTTCGTTCTCAAGGACCCGCGCATCTGTCGCATGGTGCCGTTCTGGCAAGAGGTCATCGAACGCTTCGGTGCCGACGCGCGAGCCATCATCCCGCTGCGCAGCCCCGCCGAGGTAGCAGCGTCGCTGCAGCAGCGCAACGGTTTCGCTCTGCCCAAGGGACACATCCTGTGGCTGCGGCATGTGCTCGATGCCGAGCATGCGACCCGGGGGCGGCCGCGCGTGTTCGTGGCCTATACCGACCTGCTGGACGACTGGCGCAGTGTCACCAGCGCCATCAGTGAGCGCCTGGCGATCCGCTATCCGCGCGCGGAATCGGATGCCGCGGATGCACTGGACGACTTCCTGGTCAGTCGGCTGCGTCATCATGCAGTGGATACTGACGCCTTCTTCACCGACCCCACCGTCTCCCGCTGGGTGCGGGAAGCGACCGAGGCGCTCACCATTCTCTGCCGGCAACCCGAGAATCCGGAATCGGTCGACCGGCTCGATACCCTCCGGACCGAGCTCGATCGCGCCTCCGAGGCGCTGGGGCCGTTGTTCGGCGAAGAGGTCGCGGCGCGGCGGTCCGCGCATGCCAAGGCCACGAGCAAGGAGGAGAAGCATCGCGAAGCGGCCGAGGCCCTGCAGCAACAGCGAGCCACGACCGAGGAACAGGCCAGCGCGCTCCGTGAACGCGACGAGCGCATCCGTGAGCAGGCATCCCGCATCGAGGCGCTGCAGGATGCCCATCGTGAAGCCGTCACCGAGCGCGACCGATTCGAGCAGGGTGTGCGCTGGCACCGGGAGCGGACGAACGAGCTCAAGCGTGGCATTGCGTGGCAGAAGCAGCGCATCGACCGGCTCGAGGCGGAACATCGACAGCAGCGTGACCGGATCGCGACACACGAAGCCGCCCTCACCGCCGAGCGACGGCGCAATCTGGGGGCGCTCTCGCAGCGCCTCGCCACCCTTCGCCGCCTCCATCGCCTGCAGTGGCAGCCGCCCCCCTGGAAGGCAGCGCGGTGGCGGCGGGCCCTGCGCCCCGACGAGACACCCGTCCACATCCCGCGCAGCGTGCCACCGCTGCGTCTGTTCGGCGCCGCCACCGGCCCGCGCGAGCACGCCCGCCTGATGCGCCAGGCCCGCATGCTGCGCGGGACCGGCTTGTTCGATGCCGAGTGGTATCTGCTGCGCTATCCGGACATCGCGCTGGATGGCGCCCACCCGTTGTGGCACTGGCTGGCCGTGGGCTGGCGCGAGGGGCGCGAGCCCAATCCGCTCTTCGATCCGAGCTGGTATCTGGAGCAGTATCCCGACGTCGCGGAGGCCGGGCTCAACCCGCTGTTCCACTACCTGGAGCACGGGCCGGACGAGATGCGCGCGCCCGGACCGCACTTCGATCCGCACTGGTACCTCACCCGCTACCGCGACGTTGCTCGCGCCGGCGTGGATCCGCTGCGTCACTACCTGCACCATGGTCAGGCCGAGAGCCGCTCACCGAGTGCTCGCTTCGACCTGGCCTGGTACCGCAAGCGCTATCCGGAAATCGAGCGCGCCGGCGTACCGGCACTCTGGCACTATCTGCTCGTCGGGCGCGATGAAGGACGACTCGGAACGCGGCCGACCACCGGCACGACTGCGTCCGTGCGCCCCGTGCCGGCGCCGGTGCAGGACAAGATCGACCCCCGTTCCGAACAGGCGCGCGCGCTCATGGTCACTCCCGAGCGCGCGACCGAGGCTCGCACCGCGCTGGAGAAAGCGCCCGTGGGCCGGTTCAGCATCATCATGCCGACGTGGAACCGGCGTGACGTCATCGACAAGGCCATCGATTCGGTGATCGCGCAGTCCTACCCCGACTGGGAGTTGATCATCTGCGACGACGGCAGCACCGACGGCACTGCCGAATACGTGAGGGAACGCTATGCCGACGAGTTCGCGCGCGGGCGACTGCGTTACCTCGCACTGCCGCATGGCGGTGTCTGTGCTGCACGCAATGCCGGATTGCGCGCGGCCGAGGGACCATGGATTGCGTGGCTGGATTCCGACAACACCTGGCACCCGGACTATCTGCTAATGACCGCGGCCGGATACGCGCGACATCCGGAGAGGCGCACCGCGTACGCGTGCGTGCATGTCCATGACGAGGTGGGGGGTCGCGAGTTCATCCGCCATCTACCCTTCGACTGGTCCCGCTTGCTGGCGCGCAACTACATCGATCTCAACGTCTTTTCCCACCACCGCGAAGTCTACGAGGCGCTGGGCGGCTTCGACGAGTCGCTGACGCGACTGGTCGACTGGGACCTCATCCTCCGCTACACCCACCAGCACGAGCCGGTATTCAATCCGTACGCGATGTGTGCGTACTACATCGCTGAGGGCCTTTCCAACATAACGCTGACGCAATCGCTGGCCGACAACGAAGCGGCCATCCGCCGCAAGTTCGCGGACATCACGCCCCCCACCCCCTCGACTGAGTCGGCTCCTACCCCGGCTCCGGCGCCCCCGCCAACGCCCCCACCGGCTTCAACCGATCCCGAGGGGCCGGGCTTCACCGACTACGAGAGCTTCGAGCGCCGCTCACTGTTCCTGCCACCATTGCGCGCACCGTTCTCCGAGGAAGCAAAGCGCGTAATCGGGCACATGCACGCGGTCGAACGCCATCGTCGCGCGCGCGCGGCCTCGCGGAATCTCGACGACCGCGTGTCGGTGATCCTCCACTGCGACGCAGAAGAGATCCAGGCGGCGGGCGAAGCGGCGCGGAGCGTGCTCGCCCAGAGCCACGACAATATCGAGCTCCTGCTCGTCGGCGGAGCCGAGGTCGAAGGCCTGCGCGAGGCCCTGCAGGACGCGCGCGTGCGCACCGTCCCCGTCACCGAACCCGGGATCGCGGCGGCGCGCAACGCCGGAATGGCGAAGGCCGGCGGAGACCATCTGATGTGGCTGGAGCCCCACCACCGGCCGATGCCGCACGCGATCACCATTCTGCTCGATACGCTGCAGGAGGCGCCCGAAGCGCCCTTCGCCTACAGCGCGCAGAGCACCCGATTCGACATCGCGTCCGGGGACACGGAGCCCGACGCCATAACCTTCGCGATGTTCGCGCGCGCAATGCTTGAGAATCGCGACTACATCGACCTGGGCAGCGTTCTCTGCCGACGTGCGGCAGCCGAGTCTTCGGGCGGATTCGACACCGACCTCGACCACCTGTCCGGGCAGGCCTTCCTGCTGGCGATTTCCGCATCCAGTGCCGGCGTCGCGGTGCCGTGCCTGCTGAGCGAGCGCCAGGGCAGGGACCCGGCTGCCGAGGCGGCGTCATCGCTCGACGAGAATGCGGCGCTAAGCGCAACGCTCGCGCGCGAGCCGCTGGCGCACGCGCTGCCGGGACACCGCGTGCCGGGGCTGGAAGCGATGTTCGCGCCGGAGCACCGGCCCGTTCCGCGGATACGGCGTCCGCTCGGGATCGTCATCCCCAGTTTCGAGTGCCCGGAGCACCTGCAGCTCTGCATCGAATCGGTCCGCGCCTTCACCGAAGCGCCATACCGTCTGATCGTGGTCGACAACGCCTCCTCGCAGCCAGTACGCAGCTACCTGTCGCGCATTGCGGATGACCCCGATATCCGCGTCATCCTCAACGAGCGCAACTACGGCTTCACCTATGCCGTCAACCAGGGCATTGAATCGGCCGCAGCCGACAGTGACATCGTACTGCTCAACAACGATGCGGTTGTCTGCCCGGGCTGGGACGGCGCCATGCAGCGCGTCCTGGAAGATGTGCCGGATGCGGGCCTGGTGGTGTCGCGTCAGACGCTGCTCGCCGGCACCAAGACCACCCGTACGCACAGCCCCGCCTGCGACCCGGAACGCGAAATCGAGGTCAACCTCTCCGCCCACCACGACAATGTGCTCCGGCCGCTATCCGGACCCGCGGGCTATATCGAGCTGAGCTTCGCTCCCTTCTTCTGTGTCTACATCCCGAGGGCAACCCTGGACACTCTCGGCCCGCTCGATCACGAGAACGCACCGCACTATCGCTCCGATCGCCTGTACTGCGAAGCGGTCCGCCGCATTGCCGGCAAGCGCATCATCTACACCCCGCATGCCAAGCTCTATCACTTCCTCCAGCAGGCGACGAGCACGTTGCGGAGCAGCGACAGGGATGCCTTTCGATCCATGTTCGTGCGCAATGACTGGCGTGCGGTCGCGCGAGAGACCACCTGAGCCACGGACTACCCCGCGCCCCCCTTTCGACCGGCCATCACCTTGTCCTTGTCCTCGAACATCCTTGGATAGTGCACGTATCGGTTCATTGCCCACCCCGGGAAGTTCGCGAAATCGCCTTGCTGTCGCGCAAGAAAGGCGAAGTAGAGTGCGTTCTGGTCGAGCCACCACAAGCGCTCGCGGGATGAGCGGCTGTAGACGTGGCGGAGGTATGCACAGACGGCCTCCAGATACTGACGCCCCTCGCGAGTTGGCGGAACGTACATGGCATTCGCGACGATCTTGTGCCACGGCAACGCCAATCCCCCCATGAAGCGACAGACCGTCTTCCCCCGAGGCCATTCCACGGACGAGAGCAGGGTCGCGAGATCCGCCAGAACGCACGAGTCGATATCGAAGATGAAGGCCGGCAGTCCCGTTTCCCTGACCACCCTGTCCGCGGCGAAGAATCGCGTCGTCGCGAAGTAGGACTTGTCGCCCCGCCTCTGGGGCTCTGCATCGATCAGGAACTCGACGTCCTCCGCGGCATGCATGTGCATCAGGCGCACACACTCCTCGTCGGGCTCGATGACGTAGTAGTAGGCTCGGAAGTGCGAGCAGTTCCGCCGGAGGCTCGCGATGCCCTGCTCGAAGAATCGCTTGAAGTAGCCCGAATCCGACGAGAACACCACGGCATATCGTGGCGATGACCGGGCACCGCCAACGACGGCTTCCGTTGCTGGCGACCGGAAGGTGCATCCGCGCTCTGCGTAGCGCAGCCAGTCGGGGTTGCGCACCACGCTATTGAGGCCCAGGGACCAGAATCCGTGGTGGTCGGGGTTGTAGGGCGTGGCGTTGGCGAGGCTGAACCATGCCGCCTCGATGTCTCCGTCCTGAAGGTCGGTCGCTGCCCGGAAGTGCGACAGCGCTCCCAGGTTGCCGCACACATCGAGCAAGCGATCGGTTCGGGCGCGATCACCGAGCATGAGCGCAGCCCGCAGAGTGATGTCACCCAGCTTGATGAGCTCGTCCGACGCGGCAATGCGCCCGCTGTGATCTTCCAGGAATGCGCCCCCGGTGGACACGATCTCGGGAAACTGCTTCCGCTTGAACCGCTCCAGGGCCCAGCTGTAATTGATCGACATCGAATGCACGCATACCTGTGGGTGGGCCGGTGCGCCGGACTGATTGCTGCGCTACTCGCCCATCTGCACGGCTTCTTCCCGCGCCTTCGACAGGGACGCGCTCGCCGCGCGGTAGACCGCGACGTAAAGCACTGCGAAGGCTGCACAGTACGCCAGCATGACGGGCGTGGAGTGCGCACCGAACGGAGCGGCCAGCATGAACGGCGCCATCATCGCCAGCGGCATCAGGGCCGGCACGCGCGCCAGCGGCCAGCCCCGGGCGACGGCGAGGTCGCGCAGCAGGTGGTGGAGATGGGCGTCGTCGGGCTCGTAGAACGGGCGGCCCTCGCGGCGGCGCCGGATCATGCTGTAGAAGGTCTCGGTCACCGGGTAGATGAGCACCGCCACCGCGAGCCACGGGGAGATGCCGGAAGCGCCGTTGACCACCAGCACGGCCAGGATCGCGACCACGGCGCCGTTGAGATAGGCGCCGCCGTCGCCCAGGAAGATGCGGCCGTGCGGAAAGTTGAACAGCAGGAAGCCGAGAGTGGCGGCGATGGCGATCTCGCAGAGCGCCGCGAGCGCGACCTGCCCGGAGGCGCCGGCCGCGAGCCCGAGGGCCAGGAAGGCGAGCAGCGAGAATCCGGCGCAGAGCCCGTTCTGGCCGTCGATGAGGTTGCTGGCGTGGGTCATGCCGGCCACCGCGAAGGCGAAGAACAGCACGCTCACCGGGGCGTAGGCGAGCGCCTGATCGACCCACGGGATGGCGACCGAGCTGATGCCCAACCGGGCGTTGGCCAGGCTGAACACGAGCGCCGCCGCGATGCAGACCAGATAGCGGATGGTGGGCCGGACCTTGCCGGTGAGGTCCTCGAGGAAACCGATGCCGAACATCAGCGCCACGCAGGCAGTCATGGCCCAGAACACGTAATTGATGCTGGGATAGAGCCAGGGTGCGGCCAGCACCACCCCGAGCGTCAGCGCCAGGAAGATGGCGAGGCCGCCGATGCGGGGCACCGGTTCCCGGTGCTTCTTGTAGGAACCGGCCACGACCGCATCGCCGGTGACCGCGATGTGCCACCTGCGGGTGAGCACGATGCCGGCGTTGAGCATGACGCTCGTGGCCAGCACCAGTAGGAGAACGGTCAGCATCCGAGGGGGTCCAGGCGCATCGAATCCGGGGTGTTGACGCCAGACCCTGCCGGCGCCGGAGCCGGCATGCTAGCAGTTACTGCACTGCGGCAAAAACGTGCCCCGTCACGGAATCGGCGCGTTCATCGCATAATGTCGGCCTGTCGAACGCATCCGCGGCCGCGCTCAGCGCCGGCCCGGGAGCGGCCATCCTCGGGCGCACTTCCAAAGCTGCTGCATGAAACTTCTGGTCACAGGGGGCGCCGGGTTCATCGGCTCCGCATTCATCCGTCACGTGCTGCGAACGACCGACTGCGTGGTCGTGAACGTCGACAAGCTCACCTACTCGGCGAGCCCGGAGGCGCTGGAGGATGCCGCCAGCACCGGCCGCTACACGCTGGAGCGGGTCGATATCTGCGACGGTGCCGCGGTCGCCGGCGTGCTGGCGCGCCACCAGCCGGACGCCATCGTGCACCTGGCGGCCGAGTCGCACGTCGACCGGTCCATCGACGGGCCCGGCGCCTTCGTGCAGACCAACATCGTGGGCACCTTCGAGCTGCTGCAGGCGGCGCTACGCTACTTCGAGCAGCTGCCCGCCGAGCGAGCGACGCGCTTCCGCTTCCACCACGTCTCCACCGACGAGGTCTTCGGCAGCCTCGGCGCCGAGGGGCAGTTCACCGAAACCACCGCCTATTCGCCGCGCTCGCCGTATTCGGCCAGCAAGGCGTCGTCCGACCATCTGGTCCGTGCCTGGCACCACACCTACGGGCTGCCGGTGCTGCTGACCAATTGCTCGAACAACTACGGGCCCTATCAGTTCCCCGAGAAGCTGATCCCGCTGATGCTGCTCAACGCGCTGGAGGGCAAGGCGCTGCCCGTCTACGGCAACGGCAGCAACGTGCGCGACTGGCTCTTCGTCGAGGATCACGCCGCGGCGCTGCTCACGGTCCTGCGCGACGGCGCCGTGGGGCGCGACTACAACATCGGCGGCAACAGCGAGCGCCGCAACATCGAGGTGGTGCACACGCTCTGCGAGCTGCTCGACGAGCTGGCACCGGGCACGAGGCCGTATGCCTCGCTGATCACCCACGTGACCGACCGCCCTGGCCACGACCAGCGCTACGCCATCGATGCCACCCGCATCCGTGACGAGCTCGGCTGGCGCCCGCGCGAAAGCTTCGAGTCGGGTCTGCGACGCACGGTGACCTGGTATCTCGACCATCTCGACTGGTGCCAGGCGCTGCAGGCGCACGGCGACGCCCGCCGGCGCGCCGGACTGCGCGGAGCGACGGCATGAAGGGCATCATCCTGGCCGGCGGCAGCGGCACGCGGCTGTACCCGTCGACGCTGGCGGTGTCCAAGCAGCTGATCCCGGTCTACGACAAGCCGATGATCTACTACCCGTTGACCACGCTCATGCTGGCGGGCATACGGGAGTTCCTGGTCATCTCCACGCCGCAGGACACGCCGCGCTTCGAGCACCTGCTCGGCGACGGCGGGCAGTGGGGCATCCGCATCGAGTACTGCGTGCAGGACGCGCCCAACGGACTGGCCGAAGCCTTCGTGCTGGGCGCCGACTTCATCGGCGACGACCGCTGCGCCCTGGTCCTTGGCGACAACATCTTCTTCGGCCACGACCTCGTGCTGTCGCTGCGCAACGCCGCCGCGCGCGAGCACGGCGCCACCATATTCGCCTACCCCGTCAAGGATCCGCACCGTTACGGCGTGGTGGAATTCGACGCCGATCATCGCGCGCTGGGCATCGAAGAGAAGCCGCGGCAGCCGAAATCGCGCTACGCGGTCACCGGCCTGTACTTCTACGACCGACAGGTCACCGAACTCGCCCGGAAGGTGCAGCCGTCGGAGCGCGGCGAGCTGGAGATCACCGATCTCAACCGCCTCTATCTGCAGATGGGCTCCCTGCATGTCGAGCGCATGGGCCGCGGCAGCGCCTGGCTCGATACCGGAACCCACGACTCGCTGATGGAGGCGGGCAACTTCATCCACACCCTCGAGAAGCGCCAGGGCCTCAAGATCGCGAGCCCCGAGGAGGTCGCCTTCCGCTGCGGCTTCATCGACGTCGATGCCCTGCGCGCGCTGGCGGCACCGCTGCGCAAGAGCGGCTACGGCGCCTACCTCGAGCGCATCGCCGACGAAGGACGCGACGGCCCGTGAAGCGCCACGATACCGAACTCCCCGAGGTCTGCCTGATCGAGCCGACCGTGCACGGCGACGCCCGCGGCCATTTCATGGAGGCCTTCAAGCGCAGCGCCTTCCGCGAGCTCACCGGCGTCACCGACGATTTCATCCAGGACAACCAGTCGCGCTCGTCGCAGGGCGTGCTGCGCGGGCTGCACTACCAGATCGGCGCCCATCCGCAGGGCAAGCTGGTGCGCGTGCTGAGCGGCGCCATCTTCGACGTTGCCGTGGATATCCGTCGCGGCTCGCCCAACTTCGGCCGCTGGACCGGCCGGCACCTGTCCGCGGACAACCGCCTGCAGCTGTGGGTCCCCGCGGGCTTCGCGCATGCCTTCGTGGTGCTCAGCGCATCGGCGGACGTGCTCTACAAGGTGACCGACCGCTACGACCCCGACGGCGAGCGCGGCATCCGCTGGGACGACCCCGACATCGGCATCGACTGGCCGCTGGACGAGGCGCCCGCGCTGTCGGCCAAGGACGCAGCCGCGCCCATGCTGCGCGACGCCGAGGTCTTCGACTGATGCGCGTGCTGCTGGTCGGCGCCGGCGGTCAGCTCGGGGGCATGATCGCCCGGATCGGCGCCGACGGATGCGATCTGCACGCCGCCGACCGGACCCGCCTCGACATCACTGATGCCGGTGCCGTGCGCGAGGCCGTCACCGGCCTGCGGCCCGACATCATCATCAACGCCGCCGCCTACACCGCCGTCGACCGCGCCGAATCGGAGCCGGAGGCCGCGCATGCGATCAACGTCGATGGTGCGCGCCATCTGGCGCAGGCCGCCGCCGCCGTCGGGGCCCGAATGCTGCACGTGTCCACGGACTTCGTCTTCGATGGCCGCGCGTGGACGCCCTACGCACCCGACGCCGGGACGAACCCGCTGGGCGTCTACGGCCGCACCAAGCGCGACGGCGAGCGGGCGGTGATGGAAGCGGCCGGCGAGCACGCCACCGTCGTGCGCACCTCGTGGGTCTACGGCCCCGGCGGCCACAATTTCGTGCGCACGATGCTGCGCCTGATCGCCGAGCGCGACGAAGTCACGGTGGTCAGTGACCAGATCGGCGCACCCACGCACACTGCCGGACTGGCCGGCGCCCTGCTGGCCCTGTGCGAACACCCCGAGACCGGCGGCCGGATCCTGCACTGGAGCGACGCGGGCGCCGCGTCGTGGTTCGATCTCGCCGACGCCGTGCGCGCGATCATGCAGCGGCGGTGGCGGCACCTCGATCCGGGCGAGGTGGTGCCCATCTTCACCGAGGACTTCCCGACCCCGGCGCACCGACCGCCCTACAGCGTGCTCGACTGCCGCGCCGCGCGCGATCTGCTGGGCTGCCCGCCGAGCTGGCGGGAGCGCCTGGAGCACGCGCTGATGCGCGACGACGAGCGCTTCTGGCTGCCCGCCAGCGACTGACCGCACGCGATCAGTCCTGCTCCGCGGCCACCGGCGCCTCGGCGGCATCGTCGGCGACCGGCGCCGCGCCCTCCCGGCTGCGCCGGCGGCGCTCGCGCAGGGCCTTCTCGTAGTCCGGATAGAGGCGCTGCATGATGACGGTGTGCCGCGTTCCCGCAATGCGCTGGCGCGATATCTCCACCGTGCCGGAGGCGGGATCGACCCAGTACCGGTTCTCGGCGATGGCCTCGTCCCCGCGCGACACGCGCTCGGTCACCTGCACCAGGTCCACGATGTCCTTGCCCATGAGGACCGGCCGCGTGCCCCCCTCGCGCGCCAGCGTCAGCGTGTAGATGCCGCCGAGCCGGCGATCGGCACCTTCCGCGTAGATGGCGCCGCTGCGCTGCGAGGTGGTTCCGCGGGCAACCGGCACCGGCTCGACCGGCGGCAGCACATCGACGGCGCGCAGCAGATCGGTCCGGAAGCCCTCGGTGCCGACGACGCGTCCGCCCCTCAGCCACAGGGTCCGACCGTCGAAGGCGACCCATTCCTGAACACCGTCCACGATCCGGGCGAGGGCCATGCGGCCGGGCGGCCCGCCGTCGATGCTCACGGCCATCTGCGAGTACGGCAGGGGTATGGCCTCGAGCGTGGTCGAGACGGCTTCGGCATCGCGCTCGCGCGGCGTGGTCTCGACCGCGCGCTCTAGATCCCTGACCGGCGTGGAGACACCGCAGGCGCCGAGCGCGAGGGCCGCGGCAAGGACGAGAAGACGCTGTACCGTCATCGCAGCCAGTCCCGGGCGCTGCCCTGATAGACGCTGCGCGACGTGCTCAGATCCAGCGCGTCGTAGAGCGCACGGCCGGCGCGCACCTTCTGGCCGCCGTCGCGCGTCAGCGGCCGGTAGAGGAACTCGGCCTCGCCGCGTCCGCCCGCGGGGCTGAACAGGCCGATGGGAATGGACAGATAAAAGCCCTTGTCGAAGGATCCCTCGCCGAACTCCTCCGTGGAGGCGTCGGTACGGGTGGCGAAGACCCCGAAGCGCACGCCGCTGGCGAACTCGCGGGAGATGTCGAGCGTGCCACCGATATCCCCGGCGAGATAGCGGCCGGCACTGAGCACCACGCGCAGATCCTGCCAGGGCAGCTCGTGATAGTAGGTGAGATGCCCCGTGGTCACCTCGTAGTCCTGGAAACCGAAACGCTGCTCGAAATCACGCTGTCGCACGCGTGCGACATCGGCCCCCAGGGCCCATCGTGCGCCGGACGGCCGGTACAGGACTTCGCCGGCGACGCCGCCGAACATCTCCTCGAAGATGCCGGCCGACACCCGGCCGTAGACATCGCTGACGATCGGGAACAGGTAGTTGGTCTCCAGCTGCGCCAGGTAGAAGTCCTTGCCCTCGCGCAGGTAGTCGCCGACGTTGCTCCGCACCGGCGGCAGGCCGCTGGGGAAGCGCTGCTGGAGGCGGTTGCCGATGTTGTCGGCAACGTTCACGCCCAGCGCGCCGGACACGCTCCAGCCCGGCGTGAGCTGCACGGTCGCCGAGAGACGGGCGAGTATCTGGCCGACCACGAAGGCATCCGGCCCGCCGATGTTGGAGCGGAACTGCGGATTGAACGCGGTGCTGAGGCTCGGATAGCGCAGCAGGTCACGATAGGCCGCCCCGCGATAGCCGCGCGCGCTGGTGGGCAGCACGCGGACGAACTCGGCGAACTCGGCGGCGGTCCAGTCACCGCCGGCGGCGCGATGGAAGGCCTCGCTAGGCATCGTGACGCGCACCGCCTCGGTGCCGCCGACCATCTCCACCATCACGAAGCGATCGTAGGTCACCCCGGCGTTGCGCAGGACCGCGCGTGCCGCACGCCCGGCCGCCTGCGGAATGCTGTGGCCCAGCGTCTGGCTGTACCAGGCGGTGAGCACGCTGTCATCGGCGTCGGCATCGAGGGCGTGCAGGCGCAGCCCCTGCCGCCGCATGTCGCGCCGGATGCGCTCCACCACCGCGTGGTCCAGCGGATTGTCGATGGGCGCGCGCATCATGCTGGGGTAGGCCGGCACCGGTGCCGGCATGGACTGCAGGACGTTCTCCGGCCCGGCGTCGTATTCGAGATTGCCGGCCATCGAGACCTGCGCGGCGAACTCGTTCCCGCGCTGCCAGCCGACGCCGATGTCGATGGCATCGAACAGGCGATAGCTGGCCCCGATGTTGACCCGCGAATCGACATCCTGGGGGTTGTCCAGCGGCTCCGACTGGTAGTCGTTGCCCTCTACCTCGGCGAACAGCGACAGCGGCCCGCCGCCCGGCGTCCAGACGATGCCGCCGAAGAAGGCGGTGGCGCCGCGAAAGTAGGTCTGCGGTTCCAGCTGTCCGCCGAGGCCGGAACCCGCGGCCGGCCGCTCGTCGAAGCGGTCGGCGAACATCCCGAAGGGATTGTCGATGTCATCGCCGCTGCCCAGGCGCCCCCAGCCGACACCGAAGTGGACATCGAAGTCGTGATAACGACGGCTGGCCACGATGTACTCGGAGCCGAGCAATCCGGTGCCGGCGATGTCCATGAGACCGAGCGAGACCGCGGGCAGCCAGCGCGACTCCTTCCACAGGCGGATCTGCAGGTCCACGCCCTTGTCGGTGAAGCGGCGGGACACCGACTGCGGGTTCTCGTCCGGCGGCCGTCCCGCGACGTAGCTGTAGTCGCGGTTGCTGATGTCGAAGTAGCGGATGTTGCCCTGGATCCAGTCCAGCGGCTGCACGTGCATGAAGACCGTGCGGTAGGGCGAGAACAGCCCGATACCGGTCCCCAGCGCGCCCTTGCCCAGGCTGCGCGCGGTCGGCGTCTGCATGAGCCCGACCTGCCCGTACTGATTGACCCAGTGCGCGGGCTGGGCCGCTGCGAGCGCGCTCGCCAGCATGCCGGCACAGCCCGCCAGCACGGCGAGCGCAGAGACCGCGCGGCACCGGTCAGCGCGCGTCGGCAGCATCATCGCGAGGGGGAACGCGCATGCGAGCGCGATCAGTCTTCTGCGCCGTGCGCCGACGCGCCCGCCGGGATCACGCCGGGCGACGGCGCTCCGTCACCGGGAACGCGGATCACCGATCCGGGCGGGACATTCTCGGGCTGGTAGTGCCACGGATTCGGGTGCAGCGGGCGCGCGCTGCCCTGCGGCAGATACACCGTCACCTCGCCGCGATGCGCGCCGCTCGCCCAGCCACCGGCCTGCTCGATATAGGCAGCCACCGTGGCACCCGGCTCGAAATCGACCAACCCGGGCTCGGCGACCGCACCGACAACCGCCACGCTGCCGGCGCGATACGGCACGAACACGATATCGCCGCCCTGCAGGACGGCGTCGGCGTCGGGGTCGCGCATGCGCGTGACGGCGTCGACAGCCACCGGCACCCGCATCAGGCAGCCATCCGCCGCCAGGGCGTCGCGCGCTGCGTCGAGGATCGCATCCGACCCGGACGCCCCCATCGCGATCTGGGTGGCCGTGGATGCCTGCGCCATGCCACGCCCGGCACCGGCGGCCATGCCGGCAGACGGTCGCAGCAGCACCGCACCGAGCGGAAATGCGCCTTCGACCAGCCCGCCCGCCTGCGCGATCACGTCGCTGGCGCGCGCACCATTGTCGGGCACTACCGCACCCGGCTCGGCAACCGCACCGACGAGGTGCACGGCACCGGAGGCGAAGTGTGACTGCAGGACCGCGCCGTCGCATGCCGAAGCGACCGCGTTGCCGCACGCCAGCATGACCGTCAGCCCCAGCGCGAGCCGCGCGACGGGACGCGGACTGGACGTACGCCCCGGTTTCATGGCCGGGTTCACGGAACGGGCGCCGGAATCAAAAAAAGGGCGGCAGTGCCGCCCTTTTTCGAACATCGGAAACGAGACCGACGCGCTACTGCGTGCTGGAGGACGTCGAAGTCGACGTCGTGGTGGTCGTCGTATCGTCGTCGTCATCGTCGTCATCGTCGTCGTCGTCGCCGGGCGCGGCGGCGGCGTCGGCATCATCGTCGTCGATGATGGCCACGAGGCCGATGCCGACGATGGCCACGGCGGTCCCGATGGTCGCCGGGAGCGCGACGGGGGACACCAGGAGGCCGGTCTTCTTGGCGGCGGCAACGCCCGAGGACGTCAGCGCATAGCCACCATCGACCGCCACGAGATCGCCGGCAGCGACGGCCTCGTCGACGTTGTCATAACCGAGCTCCTTGCTCACGCTCTCGGCCTGCGAATTGGTCAGCGGCTTGGCGTCCGGGGCGGCCTGTTCCTGGGCGACAGCCGTCGAGGTATAGGTCAACGCCGGAACCGTGGCTGCCAGAACCGCAACAGACGCGGCCGTGATCACTTTTTTCATGACAACTCCCGTTATGATCAGATGATTGTCGAACACCGCGCACGCACTGTCAACGCAGTGCACCGGCTGATGACGGATTGATTACAACCGCAATGTAACAATTTTTAAGCACGTTCAAGCACGATTCGTGCCCGGACGGCATGGCGCACGATCGTGGCTTGCGCCGCGCTGAACGAGCGGCGCGCTCGCCGACCCATTTCGGTGCACCGGCGACGCGGACGCTCATGGTTCCCCGGAACCGCTCGCCGGATCGGTGGCATCGTCGTCTCGGACCGGCCGGGCAATATCCTGGCCGGCATTGAAGCCGCCCGCCAGAGCCCCGTAAACCACGCGCGCGCTCGCCGCCCCCAGCGCACTCGCCTGCCCCGGGATGGGACGTCGCGAGTCGGACCACACCAGGAGCTGCCAGCGCTCCACCAGTTGCGCGCGGTCCATCGTGCCGCTGCTGTCCAGCGGCACCCATTCCGGGTCCTCGGCATTCGCGGGCAGCACCACGCCCGCCGCCGCCAGGGCAACGACCGGAACGCACAGGGCGCGCGCGGACAGCCGGATCGAGCGCCACGAGGATGAACGGTCTCTCATGCCTGCATCATATCGACAGAACGGGCACGCAGTCAGTGACAATGCGATCCGATTTCGTGAGCGAGCGCACGGTCGCCGCGACCCGGCGCACCCACGGTGGCCATTGATCGCATCAATGCGCGCATCCCGACCCGCCCGATGGCCGTTGATGTGCAAAACGGCCACATTCGGCGGCGAAGCCCTGCTCGGGCGCGTTACCATCCACCGTAGGGGGACATCGAAACCATGCCGCGCAAAGCTTCCCAGCAACCGTCCGCGACCCTGCAGGCGATCCGTGATCACGCGTTCACGCTCTTCGGGCGGCACGGCTACGAAGGCGTGTCCATCGGCGAGATCGCGGGACACGCCAAACTGTCGAAGGGCGCGCTCTACTGGCACTTCCCGGGCAAGGAGGCACTGTACCTGGACTGCCTGATGCGGCTGCACGCGATCTTCAACGAGCACATCTTCGATCGCATGCGCGCATGCGGTGACCCGGTGACCCGCATCCTCATGCTGTTCAACGGCCTCGGCAACATGCTCGCGGACCCGCGCGTGCAGACCGGCGTGGCGGGATACTGGCTGACGCCGATGCGCTCCACCTCGCCGCGCGTGGACGAGGCCCAGCGCGCATTCGAGTGCACGTCGCGGGAGGTCATCGTGGAGACGCTGCGCGAGGGCGTCGCGCGCGGCCACTTCGACTACCAGGATGACCTGGAGGAAATGGCGTCCGCGATCATGGCGCTGGTGGAAGCCATCATCCTGCCGCTCCGTCACCAGGAGCACAGCGAGGTCAACACCATGCTGAGCGTGCTGGCCCGCACGCTGTTCCGTGCCTATGCCAAGAGCAGTGACCTGGTCGAGCGCGCCCGCGCGATCTGACACACCCGCCTCGCCTGCCGCCTTGGCCGCCGGTCAGACAGTTAAGGGCATATTCATTGCTTCGCGATAGGGTATCGGGCTATCAACGGAGAACTGCCATGCCCCACCGCCTGACACTGCTGCTGCTCCTCGGCGCGATCGCTCCCGCGACGTTCGGCCAGGTTCGCGCACCGGTGGTGGACACGCGGCCGTTCTACCGGGAAGGCAGCACGACCGAGCTCCGCGAGGTCTGCGAACGCCGTCGGAGCGACTTCCTCGGCGGACGCGGCGGACAGATCCTGGGCGGCGTGGCCGGCGGGTTCGCCGGCAGCGCGATCGGATCCGGCACGGGCCGCAAGGTCGCGACGGTGGCCGGAGCGGTCATCGGTTCCGAGATCGGGCGCCGCGAGTTCGACCGGCCGCGCACGCGCTGCAGCGTCGCCGAGGTTGCCGTGCCCACGCGCGAGGTCGCCGGTTACGACGTCATCTACGAGCAGGACGGCCGGCTCTGGCGCACACGCACGACCGAGCAGCCGGGCGCGACCATCAGCGTGCCGGATCGCTCGCCGGGGGCGCGATGACGCGTGCCGTCCGCGAACACCGCCTGCCCTGGCCCGCGGTTGTGGCCGCACTGCTCGGCTGCGGACTGGCCGGCGCGGCGCACGCGCAGCTCGGCGACCGCCTGAAGGAAACCGTGCCCCGTCCGGGCACGCTGATACCGGACGCCGGCGAAAGCCGTGCGGGCGGCGGCATCGGCGACGCCATGCACCGTTCGCGCGAGCCGCGGTTCCTGAATCGCGCGCAGGCGGCCGAGCGTGCCCGGCGCGATCATGGCGGCCGGGTGCTGTCCGTGGGGTGGACGGGGTCGGAGTACCGCGTCAAGCTGCTGCGGCAGGGGGAGGTCCGCATCGTGTCGGTACCGGATGCCCCCGCATCGCCCCAATAAGACCCCAGAACACCCGGGAGCCATCGACAATGCGACTGCTGATCATCGAGGACGAGCGCGATCTGCTCGACCAACTCGCCGGGCTGCTCGGCAACGAGGGCTATACCGTCGAGAAGGCGGCCAACGGCGAGGATGGCGGCTGGATGGCGTGCGAGTTCGCCCTCGACCTCGCCATCGTCGACCTCGGACTGCCGGACATTTCCGGTGTCGATGTCATCCGCAAGCTGCGCGCGGAGGACAAGAGCTATCCGGTACTGATCCTTACCGCGCGCGATGGCTGGCAGGCCAAGGTCGAGGCACTGGAGGCGGGCGCCGACGACTACGTCGTCAAGCCCTTCCATGAGGAGGAGCTGCTTGCACGCGTGCGCGCCCTCCTGCGCCGGGCCACCGGCTGGGCCAGCTCCGAGATCAGCTCCGGCCCGTTCACGCTCGACACGCGCGGCCGCAGCCTGGATCGCGAGGGCGAGGCCATCGAGCTGACCGCCTTCGAGTACAAGGTGCTGGAGTACCTGCTGCTGCACGCCGGCGAGGTCATTTCCAAGACGCGGCTGTCCGAGCACATCTACGACGAGGAAACCGAGCGCGACAGCAACGTCATCGAGGTCTTCGTCCGCCGGCTGCGCGCCAAGCTCGATCCGGACGACGCGCTGCACCCGATCGAGACCCTGCGCGGACAGGGCTATCGCTGGTCGCTGCCACGCGGGTGACCCCCGCGCCCGCATGCCCTTCATCCCCACCTCGCTGCGCTCGCGCCTCATCGTAGGCGCGCTGGCGGTGCTGGCCACCTTCCTGACCGCCGCCGGCATCGGCCAGGAACGCGCCTTCCGCGCGGCCGCGCTCAGCGCGGAGCAGGACAAGAGCCGCGGCCTGGTGTTCGCGCTGCTGGGCGCCACCGAGCCCTCGGCGCGCGGCGGCCTGGTGATCGGCGACTTCGACCTCCCCGACCCGCGCCTGACACAGCCCGAATCCGGCCTTGCCGCCTGGCTGCTCACCCGGGATGGTCAGGTCGTGTGGCGCTCGCCGAGCGCACTGCACGCACCGCCCGACCACGGTCTCGGCGACGTCGGCGAGTTCCGCTTCGAGGAGACCGAGGACCACTTCCTCACCAGCTATCACCTGCGCTGGATCGGCACCGATGCCGAGGCCCGCCACTATCGGCTGCTGGTCGAGACCACCAAGACCCCCTTCCGCGAGCAGCTTTCCACCTACCGGCGCCAGCTGCTCGGCTGGCTGCTGGCGGCAGCGGCCGGACTGCTGCTCTCGCTGACCGTCGTGCTGGGCTGGCTGATCACCCCCGTGCGCCGCATGGAACGCGAGCTGCGCGCGGTGGAGCGCGGCGACAGCGGCGAGATCAGCGGCCAGTATCCCGACGAGCTCCAGCCGCTGGCGGTGGCGCTGAACGCGATGGTGCAATCCGAGCGGAGTCAGCAGCAGCGCTACCGCAACGCACTCGGCGACCTCGCGCACTCGCTCAAGACGCCGCTGGCCGTGCTCGACGGCATGCTGCGCGAGGGCACCACCGATGCCGCACGCACGCGCGAGCAGGTCGACCGCATGCGGCGCATCACCGAGCACCAGCTCGCCCGCGCCAGCCACGCCGGCCGCCGCGCGCTGGCCGAACCGGTGGAACTCGCGCCGTTGATCGGCAAGATCAGCAGCTCGCTGAGCAAGGTCTACGTCGACCGGGGCACCGATATCGCCCAGACCATCGAACCCAATCTGCGCGCCCGCGCCGACGAGGGCGATCTCTACGAGCTCTTCGGCAATGTGCTGGACAACGCCTGCAAATGGTGCGAGGGGCGCGTGCGACTCACCGTGGCGCGCGACGGCAGCATGATCGTCATCACGGTCGAGGATGACGGCCCCGGCTTCCCCGAAGACGCCGATGCCATGCTCAGGCGCGGGCAGCGCGCCGACGAGCGCAAGCCCGGCCAGGGCCTCGGACTGGCATCGGTAAAGGACCTGGTGGAGCTCTACGAAGGCACCATCGTCATCGACCGCAGCCGCGATCTCGGCGGTGCACGACTGGTGGTACGGATCCGCGCCTGACCAAGCGGCAGCGCTAGCGTCGCCGCAGCGTGCGCAGCGTCGCCAGCGGCCGCAGCCCCAGCAGGGCCAGCGCCAGCAGATAGCTGAGCGCCGCCGCCGCGATCACCGCGAGCAGCCCCAGCGCCCGGCTCAGCGCGGCGGCGTCGAGCCAGTCACCGAAGCCGTGCGCACCCGCAGCGGCCACCGCTGCCATCACCGCGCTGGCGATGGCGATGCGCACGACATAGCGCATCCAGCCGGGGCGCGGCGCGTAGACGCCGTCGCGGCGCAGACGCGCGTAGAGCAGCCCCGCGTGCAGCCAGCTCGCCGCGGCAGTGGCCCCGGCGATACCGACGTGCGGCCGGTCATGGCCGGCCATGACCAGCGCGGTGGTCAACGCCACCGACACCACCATGCCGGCGCCGAAGGCGATCGCACCCAGCCGCAGCGGCTGGACGGTGTCCTGCCGCGCGTAGAACGCCGGGATGAACACCTTGACCAGCGAGAACCCAATGAAGGCGAAGGCATAGGCCACCAGCGCGGCCGCCGTCATGGCGACGTCGCGCTCGGTGAAGGCGTTGTGGTGGAACAGCGTGGCAACGATGGGCTCGGCCAGCACCAGCAGCCCGAGCGCGGCGGGAATGCCGAGCAGCAGCACCAGCCGCAGCGCCCAGTCGAGCGTGCCGCTGAAGCCCTCGGCATCCTTGCCCGCGAACTGGCCGGAGAGATACGGCAGGATCACGGTGGCGATGGCGATGGAGAACACCCCCAGGGGGAACTCCATCAGGCGGTCGGCGTACCACAGCCAGCTCACGCTGCCATCGCCGGGCAGGAAGGACGCGATCACCGAATCGAGCAGCAGGCTCAGCTGCGAGATCGAGGCACCCAGCATGATCGGCAGCATGAGCAGCACGATGCGCCGCACTGCCGGATCCCGCCAGCCCGCGCTCGGGCGTGGCATGAGCCCGAGCTTCCACACCGATGGCAGCTGGAAGCAGAGCTGCAGCACACCGCCGATCAGCACCGCGATGGCCAGCGCCTCGACCGATGGCGCGTAGAGCAGCGCCGCGGCGATCAGGCAGAGATTGAGCAGCACCGGCGTGATCGCCGGCACCGCGAACCGCCCGTGCGCGTGCAGGATGCCCGAGGCCAGTGCCGCGAGCGAGATGAACAGCAGATACGGGAAGGTCCAGCGCAGCAGCGTGACGGCGGTCGCGAACTTCTCGGCGTCGGCCATGAAGCCGGGCGCGAACAGGCTCATCAGCAGCGGTGCGGCGAGCACGCCGGCCGCGGTGATCAGCAGCAGGAAGGCGCCCAGCGTCGAGGCGACGGCGTCCACCAGCCGCCGGAGTTCCTCCTCGCTGCCCTGCGCCTGGGTTTCCTTCAGGACCGGCACGAAGGCCTGCTGGAAGGCGCCCTCCGCGAACATGCGGCGGAACAGGTTGGGAATGCGGAACGCCACGAAGAAGGCGTCCATCGCCGCGCCGGCGCCGAACAGCGCCGCCTGCAGCATGTCGCGCAGGAAGCCGAGCAGGCGCGACAGCAGGGTCGCGGCGCTGACCACACCGGAGGACTTCAGAAGGGAACGGGACATGCGGGCGGAGACTGCGCGGGGGGCCTGCGCTCGGTTGACAAGCCGTGAAGGCGCGAGAATACTACGCGACCTTTTTCGGGGCCCTCCCCCGGAACCCAGATCGCCTCACCGGTTTGTATTGCGGAGTCACCGTTGGCCAACTCGCCCCAGGCGCGCAAGCGCGCCATCCAGAATGAAAAGCGCCGCTCGCTGCATGCCTCGCAGCGCTCGATGGTCCGTTCCTCCATCAGGAAGGTCGTCAAGGCCGTCGAGTCCAGGAATATCGACGAAGCGCGCAGCGCCTACAAGGAAATGGTGCCGCTGCTCGACCGCTACGCCGGTCGCGGCCTGATCCACAAGAACAAGGTCGCGCGCCACAAGCACCGGCTGCAGAAGCACATCAAGGCCCTCGAGAGCGCCTGATCGCGTGACCCGCGCCGCGACATGCGGCGCTTCATCGTGGTTCCACCGAAAAGCGGGAGCGCCCGGCGCATCCCGCTTTTCGCGTTATGGCCGACGCCCCGGCTCGAGAAGCCGGCGGACCGCCTCCGCGCCCGACGGGATTGCTCCGGCGCTCATGCGCAACGCCGTGCCCCCCGGCAAATCGACAACGCCGATGAGGGCGGCTAACCTTTCCAGCCGCGACAGCGGGACCGCGGCACTTCGCGCCCGCGGCAAGAACGATTTCTGTGGCGAACCGATCAATGCCTCCGGCTCCGGAAAAGTTCCACCCGACACCCGCTGATCGGCCTGCCCGCGACTTCCTGACCTTCATACGGCAGCGGTTTCGCAACAAGGCCGAGCTCATCGGTGATCCGGTTCCCTGGGAGCTGGATGACAAACTTGCCGCATACGTCTTCGGCGAGCGCAATGGCTGCGCAACGCCCGTGCGAAGACGCTTCGACTCGTTGTCCGAGCTGTGGGCTGCGGCGCACGAGATGGATGCCTTTGTCATCAAGCAACCGGGTTGGCACTCATCCATCGGCATCCACGTGCTGCAACGACTGGCCGAAAATCACCACGAGCGAGGCCGCGAGGAAGAGCGGTTTCTGAACCTCCTGACCCTGCGAACCGTGTCCGCGGATGCGATAGGCAACATTCAGGACCAGGATCCGGAGTACTGGGTGCTCGAGGAATTGATCCCTTCGCACATCCCTGGCAAGGCCGTGCCACCGGACTACAAGGTCTACTGCTTCAACGGCGAGCCCGGATTCGTGCTCCAGATTGATCGCAACGCCTCGCCGCCGCGCGGCGCGATATTCGATGCCGCGATGCTGCCGCTGGAACACGGCCGCCACTACCACTTCGACACGACGAAGATGGCGGTCGGCAACCACATACTGCCGCTTTACCCGGCTCAGCTACTGCACGCAGCGTCGAGGCTAGCCAAAGCGACCGGCAGCAGCTTCGTCAGTGTCGACATGTACGACGGGCCGGTGCTCGGCGAGCTCACGTTCGCCCCTGGTGGTCCCGCACACGGCATGATCAGCTTCTCGCCCGAAGTCCTGCAGGAGCTGGATCGATGGATATGCGGGTCGCCCGTCACAGCACTTTCTGGGCTCGGCGTCGATCTGCACGCGATTCGGCGGGCCTGCGCGGACGAGGACCGCCCGCTGCTGGATGCATCGTCGCAGTACGCACATCTCGCGAGCGCCGCGGCTGCCGGAGATCTGCGCTACGGCCGAGCGTTCCCCGACTTTCCCGATACCGACCGGCTGCGCCAGCATTGGGCCCTCGCGGCCCGAATGATCGGCCTCATCAACGGGGACCGGGAACGCGCCCTGCAGATCTATCGTGTTGTCCAGAAGGCAGCGGGATTCCTGGTCGGCCTGGAGAGAGCCGACGAGTATGAGCAGCTTGCCCTCTCGTTCTGCGCCGAACGCGCCAGCACCAGCGCATGGCATGCCCGCATGCAGGAGCGGCTGCAGTCGGAACGGGAGGCCCGATTGAAACGCGCCTGAATCGACCACCGGCCATCGCGGCCGGCAATACCCCGCCGTTCAGCCGGCCGGAACGGCGACGTGCGGGCTGCGCTAGCGCCTCAGCTGAGCGCGAGGTCATCCCGGTGGATGAGCTCGGACTCCCCGACATAGCCCAGCCGGTCGTTGATCTCGCGCGTGGGCACACCGCAGATGCGGGTCGCCTCGGCGGCGCTGTAGTTGACCAGCCCGCGCGCGATCTCGGCGCCGTCCGGTGCCACGCAGCGCACGACATCGCCGCGCGAGAACTGCCCCTCCACCGACCGCACGCCCACCGGCAGCAGGCTGGCGCCGCCGCCGCGCAGCGCCCTGACTGCGCCCTCGTCGAGATGCAGCACGCCGCGGGACTGCAGCTGCCCGGCGATCCAGCGCTTGCGCGCGCCGATGCGCATCTCGTCGGCGTGCAGCATCGTGCCCAGTTCGGCCTCGCCCTCCAGCAGGCGCACCAGCACGCGCTCGCGCCGACCGTGGGCGATGATGGTGCTGGCGCCGGAACGCGCGGCCCAGCGCGCGGCCGTCAGCTTGGTGCGCATGCCGCCGCGGCCCAGCGCGCCCATGCCATCACCGGCCATGTCGTCGAGCCGGGGGTCGGACACGCCGATGTCGTGGATCAGCTCGGCGGCGTCGTCCTGTCGCGGGTCGCGGGTGTACAGACCGTCCTGGTCGGTGAGGATGATCAGCGCCTCGGCCTCCACCAGATTGCAGACCAGCGCGCCGAGGGTGTCGTTGTCCCCCAGGCGGATCTCGTCGGTGGAGACCGTGTCGTTCTCGTTGACCACCGGCACGACGCCCCACTCCAGCAGCGTGCGCAGCGTGCTGCGGGCATTGAGATAGCGGCTGCGCTCGGCGACATCCTCGTGCGTCAGCAGCACCTGCGCGGTGTTGAGGCCGTACTGCGCGAAGGCGTTCTCGTAGGCGCGCACCAGCCCCATCTGCCCGACCGCCGCGGTGGCCTGCAGCGCGTGCAGGGTGCGCGGGCGCTGGCTCATGCCGAGACGCGCGCGCCCCTCGGCGACCGCGCCGCTGGATACCAGCACGACCTGCACGCCGGCGCGCAGCAGCTCGGTGATCTGGCCGACCCATTCCGCGATGGCGTCACCATCCAGCCCCTTGCCCTGATTGGTGACCAGGGAGCTGCCCACCTTGACCACGAGGCGTCGCACCCCCTGCATGGCGCCGCGATCGAATCCGCCGCCGCGGCTCACGGTGCCACCTCCTCGTCGGCCCGGCCGTCGGCAGCGGCGGCATCCTCGGCCCGACGCGCCTCCAGCCAGTCCATCACCGCACGCGCCAGCGGCTCCAAGCCGGTTCGCTGCACCGACGAGATCAGATACCAGGGATGCGGCCATTCGAGCTCGGCGACTGCTTCCTCGGCCAGCGCCCGCGCGGCGTCCTCGTCCATCAGGTCCGCCTTGGTGAACACCAGCCAGCGCGGCCGTTCGGCGAGCCCGGCACTGTACTGCGCCAGCTCGGCATCGATGGTGCGCACCTGGCCGGTGAGGTCACCGTCCACCGGAACCAGATCGACCAGCTGCAGCAGGAGGCGCGTGCGCGACAGGTGTCGCAGGAAGCGATGCCCCAGACCGGCACCATCGGCGGCGCCCTCGATGAGGCCCGGGATATCGACCATGACGAAGCTGCGCAGCGGGTCCACCGCCACCACGCCCGGCTGCGGGTACAGGGTCGTGAACGGATAGTCGGCGATCTTCGGCCGCGCCGCGGACATTGCGGACAGCAGCGTCGACTTGCCGGCATTCGGGAGGCCGGCGAGGCCGACGTCCGCCATCACCGCCAGTTCCAGCCGCAGATGCCGCGACTCGCCGGCGTAGCCGGGCGTGCTCTGCCGCGGCGCCCGGTTGACGCTGCTCTTGAAGCGGGTGTTGCCCAGTCCGCGGGCACCGCCGCGGGCGAGCATGATGCGCGGCGTCGCCGGCGTGATCTCGCCCAGATACTCTTCGGTGTCCTCGTCGTGGATGATGGTGCCGAGCGGCATCGGGATCTCGATGTCCGAGCCCGCCGCGCCGGTGCGGTTGGCCTTGCCGCCGGACTCGCCGTCCTCGGCGCGGAAGCGGCGCGAGAAGCGCATGTCGGCCAGAGTGTTGAGGCCACTGTCCGCCACTGCGTAGACATTGCCGCCGTGGCCGCCGTCGCCGCCATCCGGACCGCCGAAGGGCACGTACTTCTCGCGGCGGAACGAGACATGGCCGGCACCGCCGGAACCGGCATCCACACGGATTCTGCTTTCGTCGACGAACTTCACGGCTGGTTGGCTCGGTTGGCGGCGGCTAGTTGTAGTGGTATCGACAAGCGACGATCATCAGATCGTCGTTCTCGACGGTGTAGACGAGACGGTTGGTCTCGTCGATGCGCCTGGACCAGAACCCGCTCAGATTTTCCCGCAGCGGCTCCGGTTTGCCGATTCCGGAGAAGGGGTTGCGGACCGCGTCCCGGATCAGAAGGTTAATACGCTTCAGTGTCTTGCGATCCTGCTTTTGCCAGTACTGGTAGTCGTTCCAGGCTTCCAGCGTCCACAGGATGCGGCTAGGCATCGTCCAGCTGGCGCTGCTTCGCTTCGCCGCTTCGAAGCTGCGCGATCGAGCGCTCAAGATGCGCCACGTTGGCGGGCGAACGCAGCAGATGCGCCGTTTCCATCATGCTGTTGAAGGTATCGAGCGACATGACCACCGCATCCGGCGCATCGCGACGGGAAATCACGGTGTAGTCAGCGTCATCCACCACCGTATCGATCACCTTCTTCAGGCTCTTCCGTGCTTCGGAGAAGTTCACGATCCTCATGCGCGCAACCTGTACTGTTCACTGTACTAATTTAGCGCCGCCCACCGGAATGGGCAACGCGCCATTTCGTGGCAACCCAATGAAAAAGGCCCCGTTCCCGGGGCCCTTTCACACGGTCGCCTTGGAGGCCGGATCGCGTCCGGATCAGGCCTCGGCCGGCGCGACGATGTTGACGACCGTGCGGCCGTGGCGCGGTCGGAACTCGACCTTGCCGTCGGCCTTCGCGAAGATGGTGTAGTCGCGGCCCATGCCGGCGTTGTCGCCGGGGTGCATCTTGCTGCCGCGCTGGCGCACGATGATCGAGCCGGCACGCACCTGCTCGCCGCCGAAGCGCTTGACGCCCAGGCGCTTGGATTCGGAATCGCGGCCGTTCCGGGTACTGCCGCCAGCCTTCTTGTGTGCCATATCGAGCTGCTCCTGTTCGGTTCAGCGGCGCTCAGGCGCCGGCGATGTCGGTGATGCGAACCGCCGTGTAGTTCTGGCGGTGGCCCTGCCGCTTCATGTGATGCTTGCGGCGGCGGAACTTGATGATGTGCACCTTGTTGCCACGGCCGTGCTCCAGCACCTCGGCCGTGACCCTGGCGCCGTCGACCAGCGGAGCGCCGACCCTGGCGTCCTCGCCCTCGCCGACCATCAAGACCTGGTCGAAATCAATGGTGTCACCGACAGCGGCGTCAAGCGTTTCGACGCGCAGCGCATCGCCCTTGCTGACGCGATACTGCTTGCCGCCGGTTTTGATGATGGCGTACATCAGATGTGCTCCGGAATCCTGCGGGGGCGATCCGCTCGGCCTGGGCCCGGGATCGACAAGGCGCGCGATGATACGCCGGGGTCGCGCCAAGGTCAACGAATCGGGGCCCCGCAGGCCCGCCGGCGCCCGCTCGTCTACACTTTCGTCCGCGATCGGCGCCAAGCCGTGCCCCACACATGCCCGCCCTATGGATTTCAAGGACTGCACAGCGCCGGTTGATGAGGACATGCGCGCCGTCGACGCGCTGATCCGCGACCGTCTGCGCTCGGACGTCACGCTCATCAACGAGATCGCCGCGCACATCCTGCGCAGCGGCGGCAAACGCCTGCGCCCGGTCCTCGTCCTGCTCGCCGCGCGCGCCTTCGGGCGATGCGATCAGCGCGGCCATCTGGTGGCCGCCATCGTCGAGCTGATCCATACCGCCACCCTCCTTCACGACGACGTCGTGGACGAGACCGAGCGCCGTCGCGGCCAGGCCACCGCCAACGCCGCCTTCGGCAACGCCGGGGCCGTACTGTCCGGCGACTTCCTCTATTCACGCAGCTTCCAGCTCATGGTGGAAGTCGATGACATGCGCATCATGCGCGAGCTCGCCGACACCACCAACGCCATCGCCGAGGGCGAGGTGCTGCAGCTCATGCGCTGCGGCGACCCCGACGCCGACGAAGCCGGCTACCTCGAAGTCATCGAGCGCAAGACCGCCCGACTGTTCCGCGCCGCCACCGGCCTCGGGGCGCTCATCGCGGGCGCCGATGCCGACGGCATCCGGGCCGCCCAGGACTACGGGCTCAGTCTCGGCATGGCCTTCCAGGTGGTCGACGACCTGCTCGACTACCTGGCCGATCCCGAGGTCTCCGGCAAGAACCTCGGCACCGATCTCGCCGAGGGCAAGCCGACCCTGCCCCTGATCCGGGCGATGTCGGTGGGTGACGCCGCGACGCGCGACTACCTCCGCGGCGCCATCAGCGACGGCGGATCGGCGGATGTCGCCGCGGTGCTGCGCGCCGTTGAATCCACCGATGCGATCCACTACACTTCCGCCGCCGCGCAGCGGCATGCGGCCGATGCCAAGCAGGCACTCGCCGCCATGCCGCCTTCCGCGTTCAGGGACGCCATGAGCGGGCTCGCGGATTTCACCGTCAAGCGCGCCAGCTGACGGCAGCGGCAACACAGTTCGGGGTGTAGCTCAGCTTGGTAGAGCGCTTCGTTCGGGACGAAGAGGTCGTAGGTTCGAATCCTGTCACCCCGACCAAATCCCGCTTCATCGATACCTTTGCGCAGCGTCGCCCTTCGGGCGACAGAGGTCGTAGGTTGTTCGGTCCATCCATGGACCGAACCCTTCGGGCTCCCTGACGGTCGCGTGGATCGGCTTTCCTGCCGATCCATCGAATCCTGTCACCCCGACCAAATCCCGCTTCATCGATACCTTTGCGCGGCGTCGCCCTTCGGGCGACAGAGGTCGCAGGTTGTTCGGTCCATCCATGGACCGAACCCGCTTGAAAGGGGACAGTACACTTAATTCGCAACCGAATTGCTCGATGCCGCTCGACCCTGCAGGGAATTAAGCATACTGTCCCCTTGGTGCGCCGTTCTCTTTACTGCTCTGGCCTGCTCCGCCTGCTGCTCACGGCCGAGCGGCCCCATGATCCATGAGGGTTGCGCGGATCGACCGCCGCGGGCGCCGGCGATTCAGTCGCGCCGCCGGATGCCGTGACGCTTGAGCTTGTACCAGAGAGTGCGTTCGCTCATCCCGAGCAATACCGCGGCGCGTGTCTTGTTGTCGTCGGTCGCGCTCAGGGCCGCACGCAGGTAGCGCGCTTCGAGGGCGTCCTGGGCTGCCGCGAGATTGAAGTCGGCCAGGGGCGCGGGCGTCTGCGGATCGCCGGCAGCCGCCTGCTGCGCGAGCGGGAAATGCGGCACATCCAGCAGATCGGCACTGCCCGCCAGGATCAGGGCGCGCTCGACCATGTTGCGCAGCTCCCGGACGTTGCCGGGCCATGCATAGGCCGTGAGTTGCTCCGCGGCCGCGTTGCTGATCCGATGCGCCGCACGCGCACCGCCGATCTCGCCCACGAGGTGGGACGCCAGGTCGAGAATGTCCTCGCGCCGCGCGCGAAGCGGCGGCAGCGCGATGCGGAACACATCCAGCCGATAGAGGAGATCGCTGCGCAGCCGCCCTTCTTCCACTGCGACAGCGGGATCGCGATTGCAGGCGGCGAGCACGCGCAGGTCGAGCTTGCGGCTGCGATTGGAGCCCAGTCGCTCGACGGTCTGGTCCTGCAGCACCCGCAATAGCTTCGCCTGCAGCGCCATCGGCATCTCGGTGATCTCGTCGAGAAACAGGGTCCCCCCGCTGGCCAGCTCGAATCGCCCCTCGCGCTCGGCCACGGCCCCGGTAAAGGCGCCCTTCTCGTGGCCGAACAGTTCGCTCTCGAGCATGTCGGCCGGTATGGCGGCGCAATTGATCGGGACGAAGAGCCCGTCCTGCCGATCGGATGCGGCGTGCACCGCGCGCGCCACCAGCTCCTTGCCGGTACCGGTCTCCCCGACCACGAGCACGCTCGCCGTGGTCGGCCCCACCTGGTCGATCGCCTGTCGCACCGACCGGATGGCGGCGCTGCGTCCGACCAGCCCGTGGCGGGCATCGCCGATCTGGCCGCGCAGGAAGCGGTTGGCGCGGAGCAACCACCCCTGCTGGATGACCCGCTCGATGGCCAGCTCGAGTGTCTCGCGATCGAAGGGTCGTTGAAGGAAGTCGAGCGCCCCGAGCTTCATGGCACTCACCGCGGTATCGATGCTGCCGTGGGCGGAGATCATGATCACGGGCTGCTGCATGGTTTCCGCGCGCATGCTGCGCAGCAGCTCGATACCGTCCACCCGCGGCATGCGGAGGTCGCTGATCACCAGATCGAAATCGCCGGCGCGCAGCAGCGCCATGGCCTCGCCACCGTCGCCCGCGACATCGCTGTCGTGCCCCATGCGCTCCAGCATGATCTGCAGCACGCGCCGCATGCCGGCCTCGTCATCGACCACCAGGATGCGGAGCGGCTCGCTCATGCGCGCACACTCGCCGACCGCGGCAGCCGGACTTCGAAGCAGGCGCCCGACCGGGTGGGAATCACGCGCACGTCGCCGCCGTGCGCCCGCGTGATCTCGCGCACGACCGCCAGGCCGATGCCCAGCCCTCCCTCCCGCCGGTGCACGAAGGGCTCGAACACCTGTTCGTGCTCGGCCTCGGGGATGCCCGGCCCGTCGTCGTGCACGCGCAGCCGCAGGCTGTCGGCATCGTCGCGGGTCGACAGCGCAATGCTGCCGCCGCGCGGCAGGATCTGGATGGCGTTGAGCAGCAGATTGAGCAGCACCTGCAGCATCTGTTCTCCGTCCACTTCCACGACAGGATCGGCCGCGCCGCGCTCGAAGCGCAGCGCGACATCCTTCTCTCTCGCCTGGGCCCCCACCATCGCCATGCCCCGCTCCACCAGCACCTCGATATCCTGCGCGACGACCTGCGGCGCGCGCGTCCGGGTGCTGTCCAGCAACGCGTTGACCAGGCGGGTCAGTCGCTCGGTTTCGGAGAGTATGAACCCGACCAGCTCCCGGCTCTGCTCATCCAGCGCATCCGAGTCGATGGTCTGCGCGGACGAGCGCAGGATCCCCAGCGGTGTGCGGATCTCGTGAGCCATGACCGCCGCGAACTCACCCACCGCGGCCAGCTTGGCGGCAAGCACGAGCTTCTGCCGCTGACTCTCGAGATCGCCCACCATGCGCGCCAGCGCGTCACGCAACGCGTCGACCTCCGACGGCGCCCGCTCGAGGGCCGGCGGCCTGCCCGCACCGCCCTGTCCGAGTGCGCGGGCGTAATCGCTCAATCCCACCAGCGGCCGGGCGACGCGGGCGGATACCAGGGTCGCGACGAGCACGATCAGGATGCCGGCGAGCACCAGAAGGCCGGCGAAGGCAAAGGCCATGCGGCGAATCGGGGCGAGTGCGCTGTCGCGGCTCTGCTGGATCCGGGTGTGCCATGCGGTTTCGGCGAGACCGGCGACGGGCTCGGCCGCGGCGGACCCGGTGAGGTACTGCGCGGCGCCGTCGCCGGCCATCGTTCGCCAGCCCCGACTCGATGCGATGCGCACGCCATCCGGCCCGTACACCGCGGCGGCCCGGTGCTCACCGCTGGCCGCATCCAGCACGCCGGTCACGCTGCTCCAGTCGATCACCAGCAGCAGACGTCCCAGCAGCGCATCGTCGAAACGCGACCGCAGCCCGATCGAGAGCGTCGCATGCGGGTCCGTCGGCGCATCGGCCGGGAGACACAGCGCCAGCGCGAAAATGCCGGCGGCACAGCGCTCGCCGGCCGGATACGGTGCGCCGATGCGCCGCGCATCGCTGCTCGCGACCATCACCCCCTCGGGATCGACGACGTGCAGCGCCCGGTAGCTATCGGCGTAGCGACGCTGGCTGTCGGAGAGAAAGGTGGACAGGCGCTTGTCCACGTCGTCCACCGCCACATCCTGCATGACCTCCAGTTCGCTCCAGGTGATGGCGTTCTGCGCGCGCTCGAACAGCATCTGTCGCAGTTTGGCCGACACGCCGTCCGCCTGAGCCACCAGGTTGGCCTGGATCTCGGAGCGCACGATGCTTTCCGTCTGCCAGAACGCCAGCAGCATCATCAGGGCCGCGGGCGGCAAAGCGACCACCGAGAACGCGATCAGCAGCAGCCGGCGTAGACTCAAGCGATGATCCATTCGGCCGCCGGCGACAACCACGGGCGCGCGGGGGCATGCTCCCCGCGGAACATCCGGCTGGCATCACTCACACGGCGTCGATCACTGCCCACAGTGCGCATCATATGCCGCTGGGCTGCCGCCGCCATCCTCGCGGTGCCGTGGCTGACGCTGCCCGCCCATGCCGCCGACGGCCCGTCCGCCGCGCAATCCCTGCAGGGTCAGCGCCTCCATTTCGGCGGCTACGCCGAGATCGAGACCGCCGATACGCAACGCGATGCCCCCAGCCTGTCGCTGGACCGTCTCAGTCTGATCGGCAGCTGGACATCGCCGCAACGCTGGAGCGGTCTGGTCGAGCTCGAGCTCAAACGAGCGCTGGTACTGCAGCCCGGCGACAGCGGCGTCGACGGGGCGCGCCCGGTGCTGGAGCGCGCCTACATCGACTTCGCGCAATCGGACGCGCTCCAGTTGCGACTCGGCAAGTTCCTCACGCCGATCGGCCGCTGGAATCAGCTGCACGCGGCACCGTTGACCTGGACCACTTCGCGACCGCTCATCACCGAGGACACGTTTCCCACCAACGCGACCGGTGGCATGCTCCGCGGCGTCCTGCCGGTGATGGGGGACGCGCTGGAATGGTCGCTGTTCGTCACACCGGGCGAGGAACTCTTCCGGGAAGCCGGCGAACCCAGTTTCGAGCGTGCCTACGGGGTACGGCTGACACAGGGCTTCGGCCCGCACCTGCGTCTGGGCATCTCGGTCGCCGACTTCGAGGAGCGCAACGACGGCGAACGGAAGACGCTCTACAGCACGGACTTCCTCTACACCCGCACCGGCTTCGAACTGAGCGGCGAGCTCGCGTTGCGCCAGCGCTCGCGGACCACGCGCCGCGAAGACGAGACCGGGCTCTACCTGCAGGCGGTGGCACCGATCTCCGGCCGGCTGTTCGCAGTGGCCCGCTTCGAGACCTTCGCGGGCGCAGACAATGCCGATGACCTCCATCTCTACATCGGCGGACTGACCTGGCGACTGTCGCCGACACTGGTGCTCAAGGCGGAGTACCGCACGACCACCGAGAACCCGGGAGACGTTCCGGAAGGCCTCCTCGGATCCGTGGCCGTACTGTTCTGACAATGCCGCGCCTGCTCGGCCTTCTCCTGCTCTGCCTGGTCCATGCCGCCCTGCCGGCGCAGGACGCGGCGAACGGCACCATGGCAGTGATCGTGGCGGCTTCGGATACCGAAGCCCGCGTCGACGCTTCCCGCCTGAACCTGATCTATCGCCGCAAGCTGCAGTTCTGGCCGAACGGCCGCCGCATCCACCCGATCAACCTGCCCGCGGTGCACCCACTGCGCCAGCGCTTTTCGTCACTGGTACTGAATGCTTCAACGCGCGCGCTGGAAGAGTTCTGGAACGAGCGCTACTTCCTCGGCATCCACCCCCCGTTCGTGGCACCGTCCACCGAGGCCATGATCCGGATCGTGACCGAGACCAGCGGCGCCATCGGATACATAGGCACCTGCGCCGTGGATCCCCGTGTACGGGTCGTGTTCCGCGTGCCGGAGGATGCGCCGGAACCGACCTGCCCGGACGCGCCGTCAACGGACGGATAGACGCCTTTCCGCGAGGACAGCCCTGCAGATCACGACTGCAAATTCCTGCAGCCGTGCAGGAATCTGCGCGGTGCCGTCGCGCCCGGAATTCCGGGTTTTTCAAACATTATCAAACACTTGAAAGATATCCACTGACTGGCACAGGGCTTGCGCTTCTGTCTCTGCGTATCCGGGAAGTTCCCGGCCGGAACCGAGGCATCGACAGACCATGCAGCCAGCCATCAGCGCCACGACACCGGGACCGCACCCGACCGCCCGGACATCCTTCCGGCGAAAGGGCGAGCGCCATCGCGTCGACTCCGGCCGGATCTGCCTCCTGCCACGCGACGAGGCCGGCGCACTCGTCTGCGCCGGGTACGCCCGAATCTACGGAGCCGATGTGCGCGAGCATCTCATGCCCTGCCTGCTCGGCATACGGGACGACGACGGCCAGATCGCCGGCGTGTTCGGCCTGCGCTCCGATCGCGAACCCTTCTATCTGGAGCACTATCTGCCGCAGCCACTGAGCGCGGCGGTGACGGCCATCGACAGGCACCCGCCGCAACGCGGCGAGCTGATCGAGCTCGGCAATCTCGTCGGCGAACGACCGGGCGTGCTGCGCGCGCTGGTCGGCGCCCTCGCCCCCGATCTCGATCGTGCCGGATATCGCTGGCTGGCCTGCACCGCGACCCGCGAGCTCCGCAACGGTCTGGCGCGCGCAGGAGCCGACGCGCACCTGCTCGGCCCCGCGCGTCCGGACACACTGCCCGACCGCGACGCCACGCAGTGGGGCACGTACTACGAGCACGATCCGGCGGTCGTGCTGACAGCATCCGGGGAACCGTCGAGAATCTGATGCGGCGCGCGTGCGTACGTGACCGGCGCGCCGGAGCGCTGCGGGGATGAGCGCGCACGGCAGGGAACTCGCACGGATGGTGCTCGACGGTCACCGGCAGAACAGCGCGGGCGGCGTGCTGTTCGAAGGCCGCGATCGTGTTCTCGACCGCACCAAGGTCCTTCAGGAGCTGCGCACCCTCGGCTCCGTGCTGGCGCCGCACCTGGGCGATGTGGTGGGGATCCTGGGAGACAACACGCCGGCATGGGGGCTGCTCGACCTGGCCTTGCTCGAGAACGGCTGCTGCAGCCTGCCCCTGCCCGCCTTCTTCAGCGACCGCCAGCTCGCGCACACTCTGACGGCGAGCGGATGCCGCCTCGTCATCGCGGCGGACGGCGACCGCATCGCCGGCATCGCCCCGTCCGCGTCGGTCCATGCACGCATCGTGGTCGCAGGCGAGTCCTGGACCGTCTTCACCATCGACGACGCCGCCGCGTCTCCGCTGCCGCCCGGCACCGCGAAGATCACCTTCACGTCGGGCAGCACCGGAGCCCCCAAGGGCGTCTGCCTGTCCGCAACCGCCATGCTGCGGGTCGCTCGCTCACTCGCCACCGCGGCGCAGTGCGACGCACAGAGCCGGCACCTCTGCGTCATGCCGCTGGCGACGCTGCTGGAGAATATCGCCGGCATCTATGCGCCCCTGCTGCACGGCGGAACCGTGGTCGTGCCGGGTGCCGCGCGCGTCGGAATGACGGGCAGCAGCGGATTCGATGCAGCGCGCTGCCTGGGCGCCATCGAACAGACCCGGGCCACCAGCCTGATCCTGGTTCCGGCAACCCTTCGCGCCCTGATGCACGCCTCGTTTCCGGGCGATCCGCGTCTGCGCCGGCTGCGCTTCGTCGCGGTCGGCGGCGCGCCGGTGACCCCGGACGCCGTGGAAGCGGCGCGCAGTGCCGGATGGCCCCTTCATGTCGGTTACGGCCTTTCCGAATGCTGCTCGGTGCTGTGCCTCGGCACCCCGTCGGCGGACCGCCGCGGCAGCGTCGGCAGGGCACTCCCGCACGTGCGACTGCGCGTCGCCGCCGACGGCGGGATCGAGGCTGCCGGCAGCACCTTCCTCGGCTATCTGGGGGAGCCGCCCTGCACGGACGAATGGGTCGCCACCGGCGACCTGGGGACCATCGACGATGACGGCTACGTCTTCGTCCACGGCCGCCGCAAGCACGTCTTCGTCACCGCCTTCGGGCGCAACGTCAATCCGGAATGGATCGAGGCGACCCTGCAGGAATCCGCAAGCATCGCCCAGGCCGTGGCCTTCGGCGAAGGGATGCATCGATGCCGTGCCGTGCTGGTGCCCGCCGCCGGATGCGACGCCGATGACGTTGCCGCTGCGGTGGCGCGTGCCAACGCACAGCTCCCGGACTACGCCCGCGTGGGTGACTGGATGCTTGCCGATACGCCGTTCACGCCCGCCAACGGTTGCTGGACCGCGAGCGGCAAGCCGATCCGCCACGCCATCGCGGCGCGGCACACCGATTTTCTCTCCGCGAACGATGCCGAGCGCTCGTCCGCGCATCCCCCCGCCATGGAGTACACCCCGAGATGAATCTCTTCGACCGGCTCGAATCCGAAACGCGCGCGGAGCGCGAGACCATGCGACAGATTCCGCTGGTCCGCGCCGCCATCGACGGCACCATCGAACGCGACACCTACATCGCCTATCTGGTGCAGGCCTATCACCACGTGCGCCATACCGTGCCGCTGATGATGTGGTGTGGCGCGCACCTCGGGCACGAGCGCGCCTGGGTACAGCCGCTGCTCGGGGAGTACATCGCCGAGGAAACCGGCCACGAGCACTGGATCCTCGATGACATCCGGGCCTGCGGCGAGGATGCCGACGCACTGGTGGCGCAGGGTCCGAATGCCGCGACCGAACTGATGGTGGCGTATGCCTACGACGGAATCCGTCGCCACAACCCGATGCACTTCTTCGGGATGGTGTACGCACTGGAGGGCACCAGTACCGCGCTTGCGCTGGAGGCGGCCGACGGCATCCGGAAGGCGCTTGCGCTCAAGCCCTCGGCACTGCGCTATCTGCGCAGTCACGGCGCGGTCGACCAGGAGCATGTCCGCTTCTTCGAGAACCTCGTGAATCGCGTGGAGGACGCCGATGACCGAGAGGCCATCGTGCATGCCGGAGGGATGTTCGTGCGATTGTTCGGCGATGTCCTGCGGTCCGTCCCCGTGCAGGCTTGCAGGGCCGCGGCATGAAGCTCGCGGACACCACCATCCTGCTCACCGGCGCCACCGGCGGCATCGGTCGCGCGCTCGCCCTTGCGCTCGCCGGGCGCGGCGCGCACCTGATCCTCAGCGGACGTGATCCCGAAGCGCTCGAGTCGCTGGCCGCGGAGCTGCGCACGGGGCATTCCGGCATCGACACCATCGCCGCCGACCTCTCGCAGCCCGATGGCGGCCTGCGCCTCGGCCGCGCATGCCTGCAGCGGGCCGTGCCCGATGCCGTGATCCACTGCGCGGGCGTCATGCAGTTCGGTGCATTCGACACCGGCGACCCCGCGCACCTGGACCGGTTGTGGCAGGTCAACACGCTGTCCGCGATGCGGCTCACCCGGCAGCTGCTTCCGGCCATGCGCCAGCGCCGCAGCGGCCGACTGATCTTCATCGGCTCGGTGTTCGGCAGCATCGCCTTTCCCATGTACGCGGCCTACTCCGCCAGCAAGTTCGCGCTGCGCGGCTTCTCCGAAGCACTGCGCCGAGAGCTCCACGGCAGCGGCGTGACGGTGACCTACATCGCGCCCCGTTACACGGAGACCGCCCTCAACGACGGAGGACCGGCCCGCGCAGCGGAGGCGCTGAAGCTGGCACGCGACACGCCGGAAGCGGTCGCGCTGGGCATCGTGGCCACCATGGAACGCGACCGCGGATGGCGCGTCTTCGGTTTCGCCGAACGCATCTTCATGAAGCTCAACGCACTGTTCCCCCGACTGATCGACCGCGCCCTGCGCGGGCAGGCGCGACAACTGCACGCGATCGCCCGGCCCTCCGCCCCTGCCAACGAGTGATCCCGTCATGCCATCGATACCGAATCCTCGCGTCCTGATCATCCTGCTCGCGCTGCTGTCCGCATCGGCCACGGCGACCGCGATCGCGCCGGAAGAGATTGCGCAGCTGCAGAGCGACTGGGCGCGGGCGCAGTACGTAGTGCCCGAGGCTGAACGCGAGAGCGCGCTGGAAGCGCTCGCCGACCGCAGCAGCGATGTGCTCGCGCGCCATCCCGATGTCCCCGAGGCGCGCATCTGGCGCGCCATCATCCTCTCGACGCACGCGGCAGCCGCCGGCGGTCTGTCCGCGCTCGGCGAGGTCCGCGAAGCGCGCGAGCTGCTGCTGTCCGCCCGCGAGATCGATCCGGATGCGATGGACGGCGCCATCCCGGCCTCGCTGGGCAGCCTCTACGCCAACGTGCCCGGCTGGCCCCTGTCCTTCGGCGACAGGGACAAGGCCGATGCCCATCTCCAGGAGGCCCTGCGCATCAACCCCGACAGCATCGATGCGCACTACTTCTACGGCCAGCTGCTGCGCGACCGGAAGCGCTTTGCGGAGGCGCGCCAGCACTTCCAGGCGAGCATCGATGCACCCGCCCGGCCCGGACGCAGCATCGCCGACGAAGGCCGTCGAGCCGAGGCCCGTGACGCGCTTGCCGCGCTCGATGAACACTGACGACGCACGCACGGCACCGGCGCTGAGCGGACCGGAGCTGTCGGTGGTGCTCCCCGCGCGGGACGAGGCACAGGCACTGCCCGGCCTGGTCACGGAGATCGGTGCCGCGCTGAACGGCCTCTGCGCCTTCGAGATCGTGGTCGTCGACGACCACAGCAGCGACGACACCTACGAGGCGGCGCTCCGGGCGGGCGGCCTCGCGCAATGCACGCTCACCGCCATCCGGCTGGACCGCCCCTCGGGACAGAGCACGGCGCTCCACGTCGGTGTCCGCCATGCACGCGGCGCCCTGGTCGCGACGCTGGACGCCGACGGGCAGAACGACCCGGCCGACATTCCGGTCATGCTGCGCCTCGCCCGCACTCTGGGCGAGGCGTCGTTCTGCATCGCGGGCTACCGGCGGGACCGTCACGACGGCCCGTGGCGCAGGTGGCAGTCGCGAATCGCCAACCGCTTCCGCGGTGCCCTTCTGCGGGACCGCACACCCGACACCGGCTGCGGCCTGAAGCTGTTCCCGCGCGCGACCTTCCTGGCGCTTCCCTACTTCGATCACATGCACCGTTTCCTGCCAGCGCTCATCCGTCGGCAGGGCGGCGCGCTGCATATCCGCGAAGTCGGGCACCGCCCGCGCCTGCACGGTCGCTCGAAGTACGGCGCCTGGAACCGGATGTGGGCGGGCCTGCTGGATATCGCGGGCATGCTCTGGCTGCTGAAGCGCACCAGGCTTGCCGCCGTGGCGCGCGAAGACCGGGTCGTCCCTCCGTGAGTGCGCGCAGCTGGCTGCTTCGCGGGGGCATGGTCGCCGCCGTGCTCGCACTGCTCGCCGTCGCCGCACAGCAGGGAGTGCTCACGCACTTCGACGACGGCGCGTGGATGCAACGGTACGTCGCTGTCCACGGGGCCGGCGGCATGGCCGTTCTGCTCACCGGTGGCGCGGCATTCACGGCCGTCGGCGGCCCCCGCCAGATGATCGCCTTTGCGCTCGGCTATGTGAGTGGCGGCCCGGGCGGTGCACTGCTGGGAACCGCGGTGACACTCGCCGGATGCGCGCTGAGCTACGGCGTGGCGCGCCGCATTGCCGACCGATGGATACGGGGTCGACTGGGCCAACGGGTGGCGCGCATCGAGCGCCACCTGCGCGATCACACCCTGCGCAAGGTCCTCGTGCTGCGGCTGATGCCGGTGGGCAGCAACCTCGCCCTCAACCTGTGCGCCGGCGCCGCCGGCGTGCCCGCTCTGCCCTTCCTCGCCGGCAGCGCGATCGGCTACCTGCCGCAGATGCTGATCTTCTCCTTCGCCGGTGCGGGCGTGGCGCTCTCCGACGCGCAGCATCTGGTCGTCAGCGTGCTGCTGCTGCTCGGTGCGCTCGCGATCGGCGCCACGCTCCTGCTGCGCGATCGCGCGTCGGAGGCTGCTACCTGAACGCGCTCGCCTCCACGATCACGGCCGGCTGGCGACAACTGGCGGAACGGCTGCGCGCCGACGACTACGCGAGCTGGCTGGTGGCGGTCGTGCTGCTGGCGATGCTGGGCATGGTCGCGGGCATCGGTCTGCGCTCGCCGTGGCCCGCGGACGAGCCGCGCTTCGTCGAGGTGGTGCGCGAGATGGTCGCCTCCGGCCGGTGGCTGTTCCCGATGCGCGGCGGCGAACTCTATGCCGACAAGCCGCCGGTATTCTTCTGGGCGATCGCGTTGTGCCATCGACTGGTCGGCGACCTGCGCATCGCCTTCCTGCTGCCCAGCGCGCTCTGCGGCATGACGATGGTCGCCGCCGTCTTCGACCTCGGGACGCGACTCCACTCGGTGCGGGCAGGCCGTCAGGCAGCGGTGCTGCTGCTGATCGCGCCGCAGTTCCTGCTCCAGGCCCGGCACGCGCAGATCGACGCCATGGTCGCCTGCTGGATCACTCTGGGCTGCTACGGTCTGATCCGGCACTTCGTGCTCGGCCCGGCCTGGCGGTGGTACTTCGCGGCCTGGGCCTTCATGGGGCTGGGCATCATCACCAAGGGCGTCGGCTTCCTCCCGGCCCTGCTGCTGGCGCCGGTGGCCTGGCAGACCTGGCGCGGGCGCATTGCCGCACCAGGAGTCTGGCGCTGGCGCTGCCTGCTGGGGCCGGTGGTGGCAGCTGCCGTCGTCGGTCTCTGGCTGATGCCGATGCTGCGGCAGGTCGCGGCGGATCCGACCCCGGCGCTGACCGCCTACCGCGACGACATCCTCTTCCGGCAGACGGCCGAGCGCTACGCCGACACCTGGACCCACCTGCGGCCCTGGCACTACTTCGGGACCAGCGTGATCCCCGGCCTGTGGTTTCCGCTGTGGCTGATCGCGGCCGCGTACGCGAAGCCGATCCTGCGCCGCATGCCCGGCAATCCCGGTGCCGTCGCGCTGCTGGCGTGGGCCGGACTGGTGCTGCTGTTCTTCTCCGCCAGTCCGGGCAAGCGCGGCGTCTACATCCTGCCGGCGCTTCCCGCCGTCGCGCTGGCACTGGCCTGCCTGACCGCCGGGATGCCGCCGCATCGCGGGGCCGAGCGGCTGATCGTCGCGGCCCTGCACGGGGTGGCACTGGTCCTCGCCGGCGCCGGCTTGCTGGCGGTTGCGGGATTTCCACCGCTGGTCGCGCGCATCGGTGCCTACACCTCCGATCCCGGTTACCTCCTGCCGCTGGGCATGGCATGCATCGCGCTCGCCATCGTGGTGACAGTGCTGCTGGCGAGCACACGACATCGCACCGCGGTGACCCGCATGCTGGCGGTCGTCATCGGCGTCTGGATAACATTCGGCGTGCTCGGCCACCGCACGCTCGAGCCACTCCGAACACCCGGGAACGTGACCGACGCCGTTGCCGCACATGTGCCGCCGACAGCAGAGATCGGACTGGTGCGATGGAACGAGTCGCTGCTGCTCTTCCTTGTGCATCGCGTGACTCATTTCGGCCATGCCACCACGACCGGAGAGCAGGCGCGGAACGCCTGGCGATGGATGGCCGAAGCGCCGGATCGCTACCTGATCGCGCCGGCCGAAAGCGACCTGCCGTGCTTTGCAGGCGACGCCGGCCGCGATCTGGGTGTGGCCCACCGACGCGCATGGCGCCTGTACGACACCACCGCGATGCATCCGCGATGCGCGCCACCGTCGACCAGGACGCGATTCGATTCGCCGGTCACCGGGAACTGGCGATTCCCGGAATCGGCCGACCATGCGCCGTGACCGTCCGGTCATCCCGCGACCGTGCCGCACCGCCCTCAGGCCGACCGCGCCCGGAGGCCCGCGGGACAGGAACGGTTGTGCCACCATTTCCCCGAACGCGCGCGCTCGGGACAACGCCCGCGCGTCGCGCCATCATCCAACCCGAGCCCTGCCGACCGATATGGAAACGCACTCCCGATATTCCGGCCTGTCGATCCTGAATCACTGGGTCACGGCCATCCTCGTGTTCATCATGCTCACCCTCGGCCTGATGGCCGACGAGGCGCCGGACCGGTCATCGGGTGGCTACATCATGGATGTGCACATCGCACTGGGCTTCTTCGTCTTCATCGTGGTCGCGTGGCGCGTGACGCACCGGCTCTGGCAGGGGTTCCCGCCCAGGCCCGAAGCGGGCGCTCTGGAGCGCTACGCGGGCGGCCTGACCCACCGCCTTCTGCTCGTCGCCCTGGTCGTGCTGGTCGTCAGCGGACCGCTCTACCTGTTCACCGAGGGGGAAGGCATCGACGTGTTCGGGTGGTTCGAGGTCTACATTCCACTCGCGCGGTTCGACGCCATCCACGAACCCGCAGAGACCGTCCACGCCGTCACCGGCGGCACGCTGCTGCCGATCCTGATCGGCATCCATTTCGCCGGTGCGCTGTACCACTATCTGATGCAACGACACTGACGGCGGACCTTCGCTCCGCGGATGGCGGGCCGCCGGCCTGCGATGCACCGCGAGCGACAGCGCCCCGCACCCGACCCGGCAATGCGGAGCGCTGCCGTGGCGCGATCACGAAGGTGCCGCGCTCAGGACGGTGAGCTCCACGCGGCGATTCAGGCTGCGCCCATCCTCGGTATCGTTGCCGGCGATCGGCCGCGCCTCGCCGTAGCCCCGCGTCACCAGCCGGTCGGCGGCGATGCCCGAATCGGTCAGGTAATCGCGTACGGCTTCGGCCCGCCGTGCCGACAAGCGCGCGTTGTAGGTGTCCGCGCCGCGGCTGTCGGTATGCCCGCCGATCTCGATGCGGATTGCCGGATGCGCGGCGAGCGCCGTCGCCACCTCGTCCAGGGTCCGTTCGGCACCCGCCGCCAGCACCGCGCGGTCGGACGCGAAACGCACCCCGCGCAGGACGATCGCATCACCCGCCGCACATCCCGTCAACGCGATGCCGCCCGAGGCCTGCGGACCGCATGCCGGCGGCGGTGGTGGCGGCGGCGCGCATCCCGTTGCATCGACGGTCGTGCCCGTCGCGCTGTCCGGACACTGGTCACCGTCGTCGGGTACGCCGTCGGCGTCGCCATCGGGTGGCGGCGTCGCCTCCACGACCCGTACCGGCTCCGGGGGTGGCGGTTCCGGAACAAGGCCGAAGGGAAGCTGCAGGCCCAGATGCACGATCAGATCCTGCGCACCCGAGGCATCCTCGTCGAGACGGCGACCGTCCTGACCGTTGTGATGCCGGAAGCGCCCCTCGGTCCGAACGGCGAAGTCGTACCGGCCGAAGGACAGCGGCAGCAGATGGCCGATGCCGGCCTCGAACATGAGGCCATCGTAGGGCTCGGCACCGACGCCGTTGTCCTCGACCTCGAGATGACCGACCGCGAACGGCAGATACACGCCGGGCAGCAGTTCGTCGAGGAAGGCCAGCGCCCCGATGCCGCCGCCGACCATGCGTGCGGAGCCGTCGGGCGCCGCTTCCCGGTCGGCACTGCCATAGACCCCGTAGAGCTCGACGGCGAAGGCGGGGTTCACCCGGTAGCCCACGGCCAGGGTGCCGCCCAGGCCATCGTCGAGCACGCGGTTGCTGTCGGGCCTGATGTAGCTGGCCATCGGCGCCGCGTACCAGCCGCCGAGCAACGGGGAGTCATCCGCCGGTTCCGCGATGACCGGGCCCGTGCCGAACGCGATGACCAGCGCGATGCTTCCGGACAGGCATTGGCGGAACGGTTTCGGGGAGCGGCGCTGGTCCATGGCATTCCCGTCCTTGTGGGTGTTGGGGGTCCCGTCGCGAAGCCGGCAAGCGGTTGCGCCTGCCCCATGACGGAAAAGCGCGTGGGTGATGCGGCGGGTCGCCGCGCGCAAGCCGGTGCTGTGGCCGGTACAACCGTTCGGGCCGGGCATGATCAGAAGCTCCACTTCATGCGCAGGCCGTACAGCCGCGGCGGCGCCAGTGTCACGGTCCGGCCGAAGTCGTGCTGCACGATGGCCTGGGCGTACTGCTCGTCGAGTGCGTTGTCGACGAACGCCGTGACCTGAATGCCCCAGGGGTCGTAGAAGTACGCGATGCGTCCACCCAGCAATCCGTAGGCGGCCTGTTCGAAGAACGGCGAGTTCTGTGCCGTGGTGTTGAATCCGCTGTTGTAGTAGTAGTCCACGCCGAGCTCGAACGAGCTGTTCGGACCCGCGTCGATCGCCTGGTTGACCGATACGCTTGCGGTGAGATCCGGCGTGCGCACGATGTCGTTGCCGCTGAAGTCGCGCGCGCCCTGGCCCGCGAGGCGGAGCAGGCTGTCCTCGCCGAAGTACAGACCGGTGGTGTCGTCGAAACCCGAGCCGTTGGGGTAGTCGGTGTACTTGCCGTCGAGATAGGTGGCGCTGGCCGCGATCGCCAGGCCGGGGTTGCGGCTCGGCATCGGCTGCCAGGTCATGTCCATCTCGGCGCCCTTGATCTCGGCCTCGCCGGCGTTGCGGAAGGAGACGATGCCGCCGGAGGTCACCGAAACGACCGCCGTCAACAGGCCGTCGATCTGGGTATAGAACGCCGCCGCATTGAGACGGAGCGCGCCGTCCAGGAGGTCGGACTTCCAGCCCAGTTCGTAGGAGGTCGCGGTCTCGCGGTCGACCGGGTTCGGGTTGGAGAAGAAGTTGACGATGTTGTAGGTCGGGCTCTTGAACGCGCGCGACGCCGAGGTATAGATCTGCACGTCGTCCGACAGGCGGAACTGAAGCGCCAGCCGCGGCGACAGGGTCCGGTCGACCAGGTCCGGTGCGCTGAAGTTGACCAGCCGGATGTTCTGCGCCTGACTGCCCGAGTCGTAGTAGGCATTGGGCGGCGTGCCGGCAGTGGGCAGAACCACGTCCAGATAACTGTTGGTGATGCCGCGCGTCTCTTCCTGATAGCGCGCGCCCAGCGTCACGTCCAGCCAGTCGGTCGCGAACCAGGTGCCCTGGAAGTACACCGAGTTCGACTCGGTGGTGAGGATGCCGCCGTTGCCGAGGACGGCGTCGGGCGTGCCGTTGAGGATGGTGTTGGCCAGATTGCCGAGACCGTTCAGTGCCAGCAGGCCACCGATGCGATCGAGCAGATACGGAGCGCCCACGATGTTCGACAGCACGCCCGCCGGATTCAGCCCCAGGTACAGGCTGCCGAAGCCGCCCTCGCCTTCCAGGCGATAGAGTCCCGCCGCCCACTGGAAGGTGTCGGAGAACGGAGTGGACGCATTCGAAACGAACTGGAGCTCGTAGGTCTTCTGGTAGTTGTACTGGTCGTTGCTGTAGAAGAAGGCCTGCTGGGTCGGGGTCGAGTCGAAGTCGTACATGGCTTCGTCGACATCGGCCTTGTTGTCGGAGAAGATGAACTTGATGTCGGCGAAATCGGTCAGCCATTCCAGCGTGGCGCCGTAGAGCGCGTTGCTGGTCTCGTTGCCGCCCTGATAGTTGTTGTGCCAGACGCGGTCGAGCGGGTCGTCCGGAACACCGAGATCGAGAATCCCCGCCGGCCGGGTGTTCTCCTGGGACAGCGAGTTGCTGTTGAACTGGTCGTTCAGCATGCCCACCAGGTTCAGGCTCAGCGAGTCGGTGATTGTAGTTGCCCCTATATCCCCGGA